>NZ_JBEZGQ010000736.1:0-4382 GCF_040650095.1 Actinoplanes sp. NPDC048791
GGCAGCCGCAGCGGCGTGCCCGCCCAGGACGTGAGCCGCAGCCGCGCCACCTCGCCCCGGCCCAGCGAGGTCGCCACCCGGGGGCCGGCCAGCGCCCGCACCCGGGCCAGCCGCGCATCGCTGAACGAGGCGAGCAGCACCCGGTCCGCGGCGTCGCTGCGCCGGATCACGTCGACTGTCGGACCCGTCGCCGTGTCGGCCTTGACGTCGATGTTGAACCGGATCCGCGGCCAGGCGGCCAGCACCTCGTCGAGGCGGGGCACCGCGCCCGCCCCGCCGATCCGCAGCGTCGCCAGGTCGGCCCAGCGCAGGTCGGCCACCCGGCCCGCGGTGCCGGTGAGCCGGTCCAGCGAAGCGTCGTGGAAGACCACCGGTATGCCGTCCGCCGTGGCGTGCACGTCGGTCTCGACGTACCGGAAGCCCAGGGCGATCGCCCGCGCGAACGCCTCCGCCGTGTTCTCGTCGCCGGCGGCGGCCCCGCCGCGATGGGCGAACGCCAGCGGGGTGGGGGAGTCCAGGAAGGGCAGGCGGGCCCCTACAGACACGCGTCGTCCAGCTCGGCCAGCAGCGTGTCGCCGCTCTCCAGCAGCTCGAACCAGGCCGTGGTGCGGGGCAGCTCGTGGGTGAAGAAGTAGCGGGCGGCGAGACGCTTGCCGTCGTAGAACGAACCCTCCCGGCCCGCGGCGGCGCTCGCCTGCTCCAGCCACATCCACGCGATGACGAGGTGGCCGGCGGCGTTCAGATAGGCGGTGGAGTTGGCCAGTGCGCGTTCCGGGTCGCCGTCCGACCAGAGCTTGCCCGTGACCTCGACCAGCCGCTCGCAGCCCGCTTCCAGGAGCCGGGCATAGTCGGCCAGCTCGGCCGGCGCGCGTCCGGCGGCCTCGCGGATCGTGCGGACCAGCAGCTTGAGGCCGGCCCCGTCGCGCATGACCACCTTGCGGCCCAGCAGGTCCAGGCCCTGGATGCCGTCGGTGCCCTCGTGGATCGGGTTGAGCCGGTTGTCGCGGTAGAACTGCTCGACCGGATACTCCCGGGTGTAGCCGTAGCCGCCGTGCACCTGGATGGCGTGGTCGTTGGCCAGCAGGCACCACTGCGACGGCCACGCCTTGACGATCGGCGTCAGCACGTCCAGCATCAGCTGCGCCTCGGCGGCCGCCGCGGGGTCACCGGTCTCCTGCTCGTCGACGAGCTTGGCCGCGTACAGGACCAGGGCCAGGCCGCCCTCGACGTAGGTCTTGGACGCCAGCAGCATCCGGCGCACGTCCGGGTGCCGGATGATCGGCACCGGCGGGGCGACCGGATCCTTGCCGGCCACCGGGCGGCCCTGCAGGCGCTCGCGGGCGTACGCCAGCGCGTGCAGATAGCCCGTGTAGCCCAGCGCCACCGCACCGGCGCCCACGCCGATCCGCGCCTCGTTCATCATCTGGAACATGTAGGCCAGGCCGCGGCCCTCCTCGCCGACCAGGTACGCCTCGCTGTCGGTGAACGACAGCACCGCGTTGGTCGTGCCCCGGAAGCCCATCTTGTGGTTGAGCCCGGCCAGCTCCACGCCGTTGCGCGCGCCGACCCGGCCGTCGTCGCCGACCAGGTGTTTGGGCACGATGAACAGCGACAGGCCCTTCACCCCGGCGGGCGCCCCGGCGACCCGGGCCAGCACCAGGTGCACGATCGTCTCGCTGAGCTCGTGATCGCCGCCGGAGATCCACATCTTGCTGCCGGTGACCCGGTAGCTCCCGTCACCGGCCGGCACCGCGCGCGTGGTGACATCGCTCAACGAGGAACCGGCCTGCGGCTCGGACAGGCACATCGTGCCGGTGAAGCGGCCGTCCAGCATGGGCTCCACGAACCGGGCGACATGCTCGGGCGCGGCGTGGGTGAGCAGCAGGTTGGCGTTCGCCATGGTCAGCAGCGGGTACGCCGAGGTGGCGATGTTGGCTGCCTGGAACCAGGCGAAGCAGGCCCGGGCCACCACGTGCGGCAGCTGCAGCCCGCCGACCGCCTCGTCCATCGACCCGGCCAGCAGCCCCGAGTCGTTGAACGCGGTCAGCGCGGCCTTGACCTCCGGGATGATGTGCACCCGCTGGCCGTCGAAGCGCGGCTCCTCGGCGTCGTTGCGCCGGTTGTGAGGCGCGAACTCACGCTCGGCGATCTGCGCGGAGACCTCCAGGAAGGCGTCGAACGTCTCGCGGGAGTGCTCGGCGAAGCGCGGCCGGGAGGTCAGTCCGGCCACGTCGAGCCACTCGTAGAGCAGGAACTCGAGGTCGCGCTGCGAGAGGATGCTGGACGCCATCAGCCCACCCTAGCGTCCGCCGTTCAGCCGGCCCGGCGGCCGTTGTCGACGTGCGCCACGAAGTCCAGCACCGCGGCGGCCAGTGCCTCGGGGGCCTCCTGCGCCACGAAATGACCGACGCCCTCGAGGCGTACGGCGGTGAGCTCGCCCGCGCTCACCTGGCGGAAGGTCTGCTCGGTGAACGGGGCGCTGAACGCGTCGACGGTGAGGACGGGCATGGTCAGCGGGCGCTCCTCGGCCAGGGCCCGGGTGCGGCCCGCGTCGGCGAAGACGGCCTGGTAGAGCCCGGCGGTGCCGCGCCAGCCGCCGGGGCGCGCGTACGAGCGGGTGAACTCGTCGATGTCGGCCTCGGTGACGGCGTCCTTGACCGCGGTCATCTTGGGGTAGGCCCAGCCGGCGAGCAGCTGCCGTTCGTGGCCGGGCAGGAGCATCTCCGGCACGCCCGGGGCGGCGAGGAAGCCGACGTGCCAGGAGCCGCCGTGGTTGACGTCGGCGAGGCTCTCCAGCCCGTAGCCGGCCAGGGTCGACTCGACCGCGGTGAGGCTCAGGACGTCGTCGGGATGGGTGGCGGCGAAGCGGAAACCGAGGCCGCCGCTGATGTCCTGGCACAGCACGTGGACCGGCCCCGCGCCGAGCTGCCCGGTCAGGTGGTGCAGGTCCTCGGCCGAGGTGGCGTCGTCGTAGTCGCCGTCGGCGGTCCCGGAGTCACCGAACCCGCGCAGGTCGACGGCGAAGACCCGGTGCGTCTCGGCCAGCAGCGGGATCAGCTTGTGGAACGCCCACCAGGTCTCCGGCCAGCCGTGGACGAGCAGGATCGCGGAGCCGGTGGTCCCGGCCGAGACGTAGTGCAGCCGGGTGCCGTTGACGTCCGCGACATGGTGGGTGACGCCGGGAACGGTGGCTCCGGCAGGCGTGACGACGGGCATGGGTGGCTCCTCAGATAGACAGCCTAGGTGTCGATTAAAGATAGACACCTAGGCTGTCTTTGTCAAAGGTTCTTATAGGCTGCCTGCATGTCCCGATCCGGCGCCGACCTCGCCCTGCTCCTGCTCGGCGGATTCCGTGACCTGGCCGACCGCGCGACGGCCGAGCTCGCCGCGCGGGGTTACCGGGACGTCCGGCCGGTGCACGACTTCGCGCTGCGGGCGATCCTGTCCGGCGCCGACAGCGCCTCCGAGCTCGGCCGGCGGATGTCCGTCGCCAAGCAGTCCGCGGCGAAGACGATCGCCGGGCTGGAGGAACGCGAGTTCGTGCGGCGCGAGCCCGACCCGGCCGACCGGCGGCGGATCCGCCTGACGGTCACCGGGCACGGGCTCGCGATGCTGCGCGAGGGGGAAGCGATCTTCGACGAGTTGCGCGAGCAGTGGGAACGGCAGGTGGGGGCGGGCTCCGTCAAGGCGCTCGAGGAGACCCTCGGCCGGCTGCTCGCCGGCAACACCGTCCGGCTGGACACGCCGGGCTGGCTCATGCGGGACCTGTCCGGCGAGAGCTGACCGGCCCCGGCTGCGCTCAGCCGCAGCGCCGTCCGCTGTTGACGCAGGCGGCGATCTTGCTCATCTGCCGGTCGGTGTTGACGTTGACGTAGTCGTTGTGGTCCGAGAAGGGGTTGTGGTTCTCCTCGGGGAACGAGTCGAGCGCGTACTGGCCCTTCTCCTGCACGGCGCGCGGGATGTCGTAGGAGATGCTGATCCGCAGCTGCGGGATGGCCTGGAAGCCCTGCGGGCAGGCGCCGGTCTGCTTGTCGGCGAAGGCCAGGTGCGCACGGTGGTTGTCGCTGTCGATGTCCTTGCCGTTCCAGCAGCCGGGGAAGTCCTGCACACGCATCACCTTGCTGCCGGCCGGGCAGATCGGGTACTTGTCCGACAGCCGGTCGGCGAAGCCGGAACAGGTCCAGGTCGAGCGGGCGTTCGCCGGGCCACGGCTGGTGGGCTTGGCGTCACCGGTCAGCGCCCGCAGGAAGCGCGGCATCGGGGTGACCTTGGCGGTGGCGTTGCCGCGGTACTCGATCAGCACGGCGGCGGGGCGGACGATGGCGCCGGTGTTGCCGGGCAGTTCCAGGTTCGGGCCGCTGGGCGCCGGAAGTTCCTTGTCG
>NZ_JBEZGQ010000737.1:0-4373 GCF_040650095.1 Actinoplanes sp. NPDC048791
TCGTCGCGGGCCAGCACCTCGACCGCGCCCCGGCCGCCGAAGAAGCCGAGCGTGTCGGCCTCCATCGCGACATGACCGGCCGCGGCCAGGCCGAGCTTGAGCACGGCCGGCGACCCGTCGGCCCGCCGCGCCGGCGCGACATAGTTGAAACTCAACGGGTACGCCGCACCGACCGTCAGCCCCCACTCCCGGGCGACGTCCTCGACCAGGACGGGCAACTGCGCGAGCCAGCGCCGGCCGTCGTCGCCCCAGTTGCCGGTGACGTTGCGGACGAAGGCAGCGGGAAACATGCCCTCCAGTCTCGCAGCATCATGATCGGACACATTGGAGCCCACCGTTACCGTCGGAGCCATGGCAGCCACCTCGCCGCGGCCGGCTTCCTCGTCACGGTGGTCGCGCTGTCCACCGCCTTCACCGGCGGACCCGGCGCGGCGCTCGCGGTGGCCGGCCGTACGGCAACCTGTGCGGTCGTGTCCGCTGAGCGGCTGCGGTGCCCGGACGGGACCACCGTGGCCGTCGACGACCGGGCAGCGGACGACACTGCGGTGGTTTACGACCCTCGGGGCTGGGTCGACGCCCAGACGGAGACGGCGTACCGCTCGGCGGAGCACACGGGGCTCCGCTGGACGTTCGCCGGCTGAGTGGGTCCCTTCTCATGCCAGCCTTGGCTTATATAAGCGACGGCTGGCATACTGGCCTGCGTCCGGAACGGCTTGGCATGGGGAGGACGACCGATGATCGAAATCGCGGAGCAGCTGGAGGCCATTCAGCGCACCGTCAGCAGGGGGCCGATCGAGGGTGGCGAAGGGGTCACCGTCCTGCTCGGCCGGGTCTACGACGGTGCGGTTGAGGACGTCTGGGCGGCCCTGACCGACCCGGAGCGGATCAGGCGGTGGTTCTATCCGGTCAGCGGGGATCTGCGGGCCGGCGGCAAGTTCCAGCTGGAGGGCAACGCGGGCGGCGACATCCTGGCTTGCGAACCGCCCCACCTGCTGCGGCTGACCTTCGGCGGCCCGCTGAGCCTAGTGGAGCTGCGCTTGTCCCCGGACGGCGCGGAGCGGACCCGGCTCGAGCTGGAGCACACCGTCCCCATCGAGATGGCCCGCAGCGGCGCGGGGGCGCTCTACGTCGGCCCCGGCTGGGACGGCGCATTCCTGGCCCTGGCGCTGTTTCTGCAGGGTGTGGTCGCCGAGGACCCGGTCGCCGCGGCCAGCTCGCCGGAGGCCCGGGAGTTCACGCTGCGGTCCGTGCACATCTGGGTGAGCGTGGTCGAGGCCTCCGGCACGGCGGAGCCGGAGGACATTGCCGCGGCCAAGGAGATGTCGCTGGCCCAGTTCGCCCCTGAACAGGCCTGAAAAGGAGAAAGCCGCCACAGAGGTGGCGGCTTTTCCGTCGTGCTCGGTGCCGGCGTCAGCCCGTCGGGCGGCGGATGCCGGTGATGGCCCCGCTGCGATCGATCGACGCCATGCGGACGTGGTCACCCGTGTGCGGTGCGTGCACCATCGTGTTGCCGCCGACATAGATGCCGACATGATGGACCGGACTGCCGTAGAAGATCAGGTCGCCCGGCTGCAGCTGACTGCGGCTGACCGCCCGACCCGCTCCGATCTGGTCACCGGTGAAGTGCTCCAGGTGCACCCCGACCACCGCCCAGGCCACCTTGGTCAGACCGGAGCAGTCGTAGCCGCCCGGCCCTTCCGCACCGAAGATGTAGGGCTTGCCGATGAGGTCGCACGCCTTCTGCGCCGCCCGGCCACCCTTGTCGTCGGTGTAGTCGACCGGGCACGGGCCCGTCTTGAACGCACCGTCGGAGACGCCGCTCGCGCCGTACGCCCTGATCCGCAGTTTCTGCAGCTCGTCGACCTTCTTCTGGATGTCCTTCTTCTGCTTGGCCAGCGCCTTGTCGCGCGCCGCCACGGCTTTGGTCAGAGTGTCCAGGTCGCGCTTGTCGCCCGCGAGCTGGTCGCGCAACTTCGCGGCGCCCGAGACCGACTCACGCTGGTGCCGGCTGATCTGGTCGAGGAACGTGAGCTTCTCGGTCAGAGAGGTCGGCGAGCCACTGACGACCATGGCCTTCATGGCACTGGGCGAGCCCTGCATGTAGGCCTTTCCCGCCATGTTGCCCACCTGCGACATGGCCAGGTCGACCTCCAGCTCCAGCGGTGCGAGCCGTTTGTCGATCTTGCGGAGCTGGTCCTGGTTCTTGAGCAGCTGGTTGTGCACGTTGTTGTACTGCTCGATGACCGGTTCCAGCTTGTTCCACTGCTCGTCGATCTGCTTTTCGATGCTCGACGGGGACGGTGTCGCATTCGCCACCCCGGGAGTGAGAAGAATCCCGACCGCGACGACGGCGCAGGCGATGCTGCGCAGAATTGCGGCGCTGCGCGCCTCAATCCGTTTCACGTAGGTGCAGTGTCCTTTCTTCCCTCGGCCGCCGACCGGGTTAGCTGACGGGTGCGGGCGGGAAGCGCGCCCGGCCACCGTGTTGCTGGTGGCTTGACCCCAGAATTCGTGGGTCCCCGGTTCGTCTCGCGACGATTAGGCGGTGGCCCGTCAGTTCGCCCGGGTTGGGACGAGGGGGGACTGCCGAGCCGGGCACTACCGTACTCCCGATCAACGGCGAATTGAACCCGGCGGTATCAGGACACACTGCGCCGAACATTGGTTGACGCAGCGTAAGGAAATGGCCGTCAAAGCGGCCAGGCCGAGAGCGCCCGGTCCAGCCAGGGCAATACCAGAATCACTGTGGGTAATACCAGCAGGCCGACCGCGCCGGTGGCCGCGGCCAGGCTCAAGGTCACGGTGACCGGGCGCGGATCACTCACATTCAACCGGTCGCCCGGATCGGCCGTCGCGGCGCCGGGCCGCCCGCCGAGCCCCGTACGGCCGGGCAGCGGTTCCGGGATCCACTCGCCGACATAGCGTTCCCGCCGCGAGCGTGCGGAACGCAGCTGGTCGAGGCAGATGCGCCCGGCCACCCGGGTCAGCCAGGCGCCCGGTGACTCGATGGCCTCCTGCTGCGCGGCCGGCATGGCGTACCAGCGGGCGTAGGTCTCCTGCACCACGTCCTCGGCGTCGGCCAGTGAGCCCAGCAACCGGTACGCGAGATTGATCAGCTGCCGCCGTTCGCTCATGCCCCCGGCTCCTTCGATCGTCGCGTCCGCACCGGGTCCGACGAGACACCGCACCGGATTGTGAGGCCGGCGCGCCACCTCACATTCTGCGGTGCTCTGTCGTCGTACCGCTGCACCCCAACGCCCATCCGACCGGGAGAGACGAGTCATGGAATCCGTGAACGCCGCGATCGTGTACTACAGCGCCACCGGCACCGTGCACGCGCTGGCGCGGGCCGCCGCCGAAGGCGCGGAGAAAGCCGGCGCCCAGGTCCGGCTGCGCCGGATCGCCGAGTCGGCCCCGCCGCAGGCGATCGACGCGAACCCGGCCTGGGGCCGGCACCTGCGGGACACCGCCGGCCTGACCGAGGCGAGCCTCGACGACCTGGCCTGGGCCGACGTGGTGCTGATGGGCACACCGACCCGCTTCGGCAACGTGTCCGCCCAGCTCAAGGCCTTCATCGACAGCACCGGACCGCTGTGGGCGCAGGGCGGCCTGGCCGGCAAGGTCTACTCGGCCTTCACCGCCTCCAACACCGCCCACGGCGGCCAGGAGTCCACCCTGCTGGCGCTGGGCAACGTGTTCTACCACTGGGGCGGCATCATCGTGCCACCCGGCTACACCGACCCGATCCAGTTCCGGTCGGGCAACCCGTACGGCACCTCGCACGTCGCGGGCGACGGCCCGCCCGGTGACATAGCCTTGCAGGCAGCCCGGCACCAGGCTCTCCGTGCGGTCGAGACCGCCGCCTCGCTCAAGGCCGGCGCCGGCAGGAGGAGCACATGCGCGCCCGACGCATCATGACCAACCTTCCCGTGCCCGACCTCGAGGCGGCGAAGGGCTTCTACACCGATTTCCTCGGCCTGAGCACCGAGGAGTTCAACCTGGGCTGGGTGGCCCGCTACACCTCATCCGACGGCGGGGCGAGCGTGCAGCTGGTGAGCGGTGACGCCACCGCACCCGAGGACTCGGTGATCTCCGTGCAGACCGACGACGTCGACGGGGCCTACGAGGAGGCGCAGCGGCTCGGCTACGAGATCGTGCACCCACTGACCACCGAGCCGTGGGGCGTACGCCGCTTCTTCGTCCGGGCGCCGGACGGCAACGTGCTCAACATCGTGGCCCATCGGGACTGACCGGAAGTTGCGTGCCGGCGCGACCAGTGGGTAGAGATGCACCATGAAGACGGTCGTGCGTGCAGCAGTCGCCGGTGGCCTGGCGCTCGTCCTGGCCGCGTGCTCCTCCGACCAGCCGGCGGC
>NZ_JBEZGQ010000738.1:0-4372 GCF_040650095.1 Actinoplanes sp. NPDC048791
CGCCGACGGCCACGCGCCGGCCCAGATCGAGGCGAGCGCCCCCGAGCCCGCTCCCGAGCCGCAGCCGGGCCCGATCGACGTCTGGGACCAGCGGGTGGCCAACGGGCTCGCCTTCCTGCGGCGGCGGCTGGCCGGGGCGTACGAGGTCGACGACTTCGGCTTCGACCCCGAGCTCAACGACGCGGTCTTCCAGCCGATGCTCAAGGTGCTCTACCGCGACTGGTTCCGTACCGAGGTGTTCGGCATCGAGAACGTGCCGGACACCGGCGGCGGTCTCGTGGTCGGCAACCACTCGGGCACGCTCGCCCTGGACGCGCTGATGCTCACCGTCGCCCTGCGCGACCAGCACCCGAGCGACCGGCATCTGCGGCTGCTCGGCGCCGACCTGGTGTTCCGGCTGCCGGTGCTGTCCGAGCTGGCCCGCAAGGCCGGGGCCACGGTGGCCTGCAACCCGGACGCCGAGCGCCTGATGAGCGAGGGCGAACTGGTCGGGGTGTTTCCCGAGGGCTTCAAGGGCATCGGCAAGCGCTTCTCGGAGCGTTACAAGCTCCAGCGTTTCGGCCGGGGCGGCTTCGTCTCGGCGGCGCTGCGCACCGGCACCCCGATCGTGCCGGTGGCGATCGTCGGCGCCGAGGAGATCTATCCGATCCTGGCCGACCTCAAGCCGCTGGCCCGGCTGCTCGGCATGCCGTACTTCCCGGTCACGCCGACGTTCCCGTGGCTCGGGCCGCTGGGCCTGGTCCCACTGCCCAGCAAGTGGCTGATCGAGTTCTGCCCGCCGATCCCGACCGCGCACCTGACCGAGTACGCCGACGATCCGATGGTCGTCTACAACCTGGCCGATGAGGTCCGCGAGACGATCCAGGCCACATTGCACACTCTTCTGGAGAAGCGCCCGGACCCGTTCGGCTTGTAGCATGTGCAGTGAGGGGCGGCCCCGACTTTCGCAGTCGGACACCGCCCCTCGCCACGTTCAGAACTTGACTCAGCTACCGAAGAGGTTCCCCAGCAGCCCGCCGAGCAGGCCCTTGTCCCCCTCGTCGGGGACGACACCGGTCGGATCCTCGGTGAGCAGCGGCTCCGGGGTCTCCGCCGGAGTGCTGGTCGCCGGCACCTCGGCGTCGGGCTCGACAGCCTCGCCGCCGCGGGTCGGGTCGGCCGTGGGTTCCCCGGTGTCCTTCGGCTTGGCCTTCTTGCCGGCGTCGCCCTTGTTGCCGCTG
The DNA here is from genome assembly GCF_040650095.1 of Actinoplanes sp. NPDC048791. Taxonomy (NCBI): domain Bacteria; kingdom Bacillati; phylum Actinomycetota; class Actinomycetes; order Micromonosporales; family Micromonosporaceae; genus Actinoplanes; species Actinoplanes sp. NPDC048791. Next base: position 1,221 of record NZ_JBEZGQ010000738.1, read on the forward strand.
CCGGTCGTCGCTTCCCGCTGCCCCTGACCCGACGGTTGCTCGTCGGGGGAGGTGGTGGCGGCGCCGGTCGTGCAATCGCGCAGCTTCGGACCGATCGCGTCGCCGCCGGACTGGGTCACCGTGTCGCAGGCGAGCCCGGCGCGCAGGTCCTTGGCCCGCTCGTGCACCGAGTCGAGCAGCTTGATCGAGGTCTGCGCCCGTTCCCGGTTGTCCGGGCTGAGCCGGTCCAGCCGCGGGTTGAGCACCCGCCGCTGGTTCTCGACGAAGGTGTCGACCGAGGTCAGCGGCGTCTTGTCCTTGCGGGCCACGGCGGCGGACGTGAGCAGCTTGACGCCCTGGCGGGTGTCGTTGTCCATGTCGCCGAGGACCTGCCGGAACCTCGGGTTGTCACCCTTCATCGCGGCCGCCTCGGCGAGCCGGTTGCGGGCGAAGGTCAGCGACAGCTGACCCCGGGTGACGTCGGAGCCGGCCATGGCCAGCTGGGCCCGTTCGGTGGAGCGCTTGACGCCGTACAGGGCGTCGCCCGGTGCGGCGTTCTCGCTCGCTGCGGAGATGCCCGAGACGGCCATGGCACCGGCGGCGACGCCGATGACGATCGCACCGCGGGCACGGATCCGGCGGCCGGTCTTGCCGAGCATCTTGCGGACCGGCTCGGCCGGCTCCTGCTCGGTGGCTGTGGCGGTCGCCCCGATACCGTCCCGCTCGGCCGTGGCCACGAGCATCGCTCGCAGGCCGGTGCGGAACTCGGGATCCACGTGGACCCCGGACCGTGCCGCGGAGAGGCTGTGCCCGATGGCGACCAGCTCGGCGAGTTGCTCGTCGGCCTGCCCCCGGGTGTGATGGCGACGGCCGCCGTTGGTCTCGTCGAGCAGCTCCGCGAAGCGCTCGGCGCTCCGGCGATCGAAGATGTTCAAGTTCACCGCGGGCACCTCCCTTCGCTCGTGACTGATTCGCCGGTGAGATTGCCGGCGGTCGCGACGGAACCGGCGGGCCGACGGCCCACCACTGGTCGCATCCGGACAAACGCGCGACGGGCGGGCCCGGTTACGGGTGTCAGCTGGGCGGCGAGGCTCACAGAGATCGACATACGATGAATTGCCGTCACCACTGGAACCCTTCGGGCAGCAACCGGGCCAGTGCCCGGACGGCCCGGTACTGCAGTGCCTTGATGGCACCTTCGTTCTTGCCCATGGTCTGTGCGGTCTCGGCCACCGAGAAGCCCTGCAGGAAGCGCAGCACGATGCACTCCTGCTGCTCGGGGTTGAGCTGCTTGACCGCGGTGAGCAGCGCCACGTTGGTGATGTGGTCGACGACGGCGGCCTCCGGGCTGCCCTCGGGACCACGGTCCTCGCGGTCGGCGTCCAGCACGTCGCCGGTGGTCACCTCGAGCCGGTAGCGGCCGGACTTGAAGTGGTCGGCGACCAGGTTGCGGGCGATGGTGACCAGCCAGGCGCCCAGGTCACGGCCCTGCCAGGTGAAGCTGCCGATCCGCTTGAGCGCCCGCAGGAACGTGTCGGAGGTGAGGTCCTCGGCCAGCTGGCGGTTGCCGACCCGGAAGTAGACGAACCGGAAGACCGTGTCGACGTACCGGTCGTAGATCAGGCCGAAGGCGGCCGACTCGCCGGCCTGGGCCCGCTCGACCAGGGCCCACACCTCGGCGGCGGCGTCGCCGGGGTCGGGACGCGCCGGATACTTCGGTGGTTCGGCCTCGCTCGGTGGCCCGGTGGTGCTCTGGGTCGGGACCACGACCGTCTCGTCGGTCGTTCCGGCCCGCCGGTCCGGGCCGGCCTGCTGCGGGGGCTGTGCGGGCCGGCCCGGTACGGCCACCCGCCCGCTGCCCGGCTTGGCGTTCCCCGTCGGCGGCAGGTGCCGGCTCGGGGACTCGTTGATGTGCGGCCGGTTCCGGGTCCGCTTGGGTCCGTCGCTGCGGATCGCGTGCGCGATCGTGCCGTCGATGCCCCGGCGGAGGGCGCTCAGGCCCTCCGAGAGCGCGAGACGCGCCGCGAACACATCACGGCTGTACGGATCGCCGGCGTACACATGACTCACTGCGCCTCCTTGACCCGGCGGGCCGTCGATGAGGGGTGTCCAGAACCGGATCCACAACAAAAGGGGTGGGGCGGCCGCAAAGGGCAGGCCGACCTCACCCACGGATGTGGACTCCGTTACACAGACGGGAAGTATTGCGGAGCTTGACCACGGGCAGTCGCACACTGTGTGCGCTGTGCGAAATTACTCCGAAGTGGCGCAGACTGCACATCAAGAACATCTGTCACCATGTAGGACACCTCGAAAGGGGAGCCGGACCAGCCGTCCGGCCACCCGATCGAGGGTCTTCTGTGCCAGACTCGGGCGTCGTGGAGAACAGCGCGCGCGACCCGGTCCGCACATCCGCGCGGCAGCGCCCCGACGCCCCCGCCCTGATCGCCGGCGACACCGTCGTCACGTGGGCTGAGCTGGACGAACGCGTCTCGCGCGGAGCTGCTCGGCTGGCCGCCGGCACCGCCGTGGGCGATCGGGTGGCCCTGGTGCTCGGCAACACCGTCGAGTTCGCCGTCGCCTACTTCGCGGTGCTGCGGGCCGGGCTGGTCGCGGTGCCGCTCAATCCCGGCTACACCGCCGACGAGCTGACCTTCGCGCTGACCGACAGCTCGGCCGCCCGGGTCGTTGCCGATGATGCGGTGCTGGGCCGGTTGCGGTTGTCCGAGGGGGTAGCCGTACCGGTGCGGGAGCTGGCCTCCGGGGGAGCGGACGCGCCGCATCCCGCGCCCGCCGCCGACGACCTCGCGGTCCTGCTCTACACCTCCGGGACCAGCGGGCGGCCGAAGGGCGCCATGCTCACCCACCGTGCGCTGGCCGCCAATCACGATCAGCTCGCGCTCATCGAGCCCTCGGTGCTGAGCGCCACCGACGTGGTCCTGCTGGCCATCCCGTTCTTCCACGCCTACGGGCTGAACACCGGCCTCGGCGCGATCGCCCACTACGGTGCCTGCGGCGTGCTGGTGGACCGCTTCGAGCCGGCGGCGACCCTCTCCCTGATGGCGAAACACCAGGTCACGGCCGTGATCGGGGTGCCGTCCATGTATGCCGCGTGGGCCCGCGAGCCCGCCGCGCGCGAGGCCCTGGCGGCGGTGCGGACGGCCGTGTGCGGC
>NZ_JBEZGQ010000739.1:0-4372 GCF_040650095.1 Actinoplanes sp. NPDC048791
CGCGGAGCTGCCGGGGGCCACCGATGCGGTGCCCACGCGCAACCGGGAGCTGTTCGCGTGGACGATCCGGGAGGCGGTCACCAACGTGGTGCGGCACAGCCGGGCGGGGCATTGCGCGGTGCGGCTGGCGCCGCAGAGTGTGGAGATCGTCGACGACGGGCCGGGTGACGGTGCGCCGGCCGGCGACGGTCAGGGTCTGGTCGGGCTGCGGCGCCGTGCTGACGCGGCCGGGGCGACACTGACGGTCGGTCGCCGGGGCGACGGGCCGGGTTTCCGGGTACGGGTGGAGGTGCCGGCATGATCCGGTTGTTGCTGGCCGACGACCAGGCGCTGGTCCGCGGGGCGATGGCGGCCCTGCTCGACATGGAGCCCGATCTGCAGGTGGTGGCCGAGGTCGGCCGGGGTGACGAGGTCGTCGACGCGGTCCGGGGTCATGCCGTGGACGTGGCGCTGCTGGATGTGGAGATGCCGGGGCTGGACGGGGTCGCGGCGGCGCGGGCGTTGCGGGCGGCGGTGCCGGGCTGCCGGGTGCTGATGGTGACCACGTTCGGCCGGGCCGGGTATCTGCGGCAGGCGATGGCCGCCGGCGCCAGCGGTTTCGTGGTCAAGGACACTCCGGCGCGGCAGCTGGCCGACATGGTGCGCCGGGTGCACGAGGGGCTGCGGGTGGTCGATCCGGCCCTGGCGGCGCAGTCGCTGGCGCACGGGGACTCGCCGCTGACCGAGCGGGAGAGTGATGTGCTGCGGGCGGCCCGTGACGGCGGCACGGTGGCTGACATCGCCCGGGAGCTGCGCCTGTCGGAAGGCACGGTGCGTAATCACCTGTCGTCGGTGATCGGCAAGACCGGGGCGCGTACCCGGGCCGAGGCGGTCCGCCTGGCCGTCGACAACGGCTGGCTGCTGGCGTAGCCGCAGCTCGTTGCCGCCCTCGGGCGGACTTTAGGCTTTTTCGCAGTGCAACCGTCCGGCAACCGAACGCGACCGGAGTCTGCACCCAGCGCCACGAAAAGTTCCCCCTGTCAGCCGGTGAGCCGTCACCGGGCGACACACACGAGGGGGAACACACGATGTCCGCAGCCACGACGAAGACCGTCAGCCGCGAGCTGGAGCAGCTGATCCGCGAGAACATGCCGCTGGTGGGTCACCTGGTCCGGGAGATGTTGTTCAAGGTTCCCGCGCACGTGCACCGCGACGACCTGGCCTCGGCCGGGTACGCGGCGCTGGTCACGGCCGCGCAGGCGTTCGACGCGGGCCGGGGCATCCCGTTCGGGCGCTTCGCCGCCGTGCGGGTCCGCGGGGCCCTGCTGGACGAGTTGCGCAGCATGGACTGGGCGAGCCGGTCGGTGCGGGCCCGGGCCCGCCGCGCGGACGTGGCGCGGCAGGAGCTGACCGCGCAGCTGGGCCGCACGCCGAGCCCGTCGGAGCTGGCCGAGCTGCTCGGCGTGGGGGTCAGCGAGCTGGCCACGGTCGACGACGACGTGCAGCGCGCGGCGGTGCTGTCGTTGCAGGGTTTCACCGCCGGGGCGGCCGAGGACATGGTCACCGAGGACTCGATGAACCCGGAGGAGACGCTGCTGCACCGCGAGCGCATCGGTTACCTGCACGATGCGGTGGCGGTGCTGCCGGAGCGGCTGCGGTTCGTGGTCGAGGCGTCGTACCTGCAGGAGCGGCCGCTGGCCGAGGTCGCCGCGGAGCTGGGCGTCACCGAGTCGCGGGTGTCGCAGCTGCGGACCGAGGCTCTGGCGCTGCTCAAGGACGGTCTGAGCACGCACATGGAGCAGCAGGACGCCGGCCCGGCCAAGGGTGACGGTTGCGTGGCGCGGCGCCGGGCGGCGTACGCGGCGCAGATCGCGGCGCGCAGCACGATGGCGTCGCGGCTGGCCGTGACCGACGTGCAGGGCATGCAGACGTCGGTCGCCTACGCCGCCTGACAAATGAGTTGCGGCACCGCCGGGACCGCGTCAGAGTGGTTCCCGAGCACCTGCCGCCGAGCCCGAGGAGTCGTCACCTCCGTGTGATACCGACCCGACCCGTGCACGCGCCGCCCTTCGCTGGTCGCGCGCGGGTCGCCGTACCCCTGTCGGTATCGGTCCCTGGAGGACTCCTTGTTGAAAGCCGCTTCGATCAGCCGCGCCCACGACGGTGATCTGCTCTTCTCCGACCTCGACCTGATCGTCGGTCCCGGCGACCGCATCGGTGTCGTCGGCCCCAACGGGGCCGGCAAGACGACGCTGCTGCGCGTGCTGGCCGGCGAGCTCACGCCGACCTCCGGCAGTGTGACCCGCGCCCCCGGCACCCGGGTCGGGTACGTGCCGCAGCAGGTCGCCGACCCGCAGGGCACCGTCGGGGAGTTCCTCACCGCCGGGCTCGGTGAGCTCGCCGCCGTCACCGAACGGCTGCGGCAGCTGGAGGCCGCGCTCGAGCGTGGCGCCGACGTCCTCGACGAGTACGGCCAGGTCCAGGAACGCTGGACCGCCCTGGAGGGCTGGACCGGCGAGACCCGGCTGACCGAGATCCGCCAGCGTCTCGACATCGACCACCTGCCCGCCGACCTGCGCCTGAGCGAGGTCAGCGGCGGTGAGCAGGCCCGGCTGCTGCTGGCCCGGGCCCTGCTGGACGCCCCCGGGCTGCTGCTGCTCGACGAACCCACCAACCATCTGGACGCCGAGGGCGCCGCCTGGCTCGCGGACTGGCTGCGCGACTTCCCCGGCGGGGTGCTGGCGGTCAGCCACGACCGGGCGTTCCTGGACGCCGTGGTCACCCACGTCGTCGAGCTCGACGGCATCCACGAGCAGCCCCAGGACTATCCCGGCGGCGGCTACACCGCCTACCGGCAGGAGAAGGCCCGCCGCTGGCAGCGGCTGCTGCTGGACTACGAGGCGCAGGAGAAGGACCGGATCCGCTGGGAACAGGACATCGAACGCACCAAGCAGCAGGCCCGGTTCGTCGAGACGACCGTCCGGTCCGGGGTCGAGGCGCCGCACCTGCGCCGCATCGCCAAGAAGGTGGCGCAGAAGGCCAAGGCCCGCGAGCGGCGGCTGCGCCGGCAGATGGAGTCGGCCCGGTGGATCGCCGAGCCGCGGACCCGCCCGCCGCTGACCCTGGCGTTCCCGGCCGACGAGCGCGCCGACCACGACACCGTGCTGGCCGTGCACGACCTGACCGTCAAGCTCGGCGACCGGACCCTGCTCGACGGTGTCGATCTGGACGTGCGGCGCGGCGACCGGATCCTGATCACCGGCCGCAACGGCGCCGGCAAGACCACCCTGCTGCGCGCGATCGCCGAGCACGCCGAGGTGGAACTGGCCGTGCTGCCGCAGACCTCCGACGGGTTGCGCACCGGCACGACGGTGCTGGACTTCTTCCGTTCCCGGGTGCCGGTCTACGCCGAGGACGCCGAACGGCTGCTGGCCGGGCACCAGTTCGGGCCCGACCAGTGGGGGGCGAGCCTGCGCAGCCTGTCCGCCGGGGAGCTGCGGCGGCTGCTGCTGGCCGTCATGGTCAACAGCCCGGCGCGGATCCTGCTGCTCGACGAGCCGACGAACTTCCTGGACTTCGACGCGCTGGAGGTCATCGAGCAGGCGCTGCGCGCGTACCGGGGGACGCTTTTGACGGTGACCCACGACCGGTACTTCGCCGGCGCCGTCGGGCACACCCGTACCTGGCATGTCGCGGACGGTCAGGTGCGGCAGAGCTGACACGATGGTGGCCATGTCGACGCTGATCCCCAGGCAGAGCGCAGGCGTGGTCACCGTCGGCGGCAGCGCCGAACAGGTCACCGAGGCGTGGCTGGCCAACCGGCGGCTGTCGGCGCACACCCGCGACGCGTACCGGCGTGACGTCGCGGCGTGGCTGGCGTGGTGCGCGCAGCGGGAGGTGGACCCGTTGCGGGCGTCGTTCCTGGACGTCAACGCGTACGCCCGGGGCCTGGAGGCGCAGTCGCTGGCCCCGGCCACGGTGGCGCGCAAACTGTCCGGGCTGTCCAGCTGGTACGACTTCCTGGTCAAGCTGCGCGCGATCGACGCGAACCCGGTCGGTGGCGCGGACCGCCCGCCGGTCTCCCGGGACCACTCCGCCACTGTCGGGCTGTCCCCGGAGGAGGTCGACGCGCTGCTGGGCGCCGTCGAGGCCGAGGCCGGGCCGGCGGCGCTGCGGCACCGGGCGGCTGTCGCGCTACTGGCCGACCTGGGTCTGCGCGTCGGTGAGCTGGTCGGCCTGGACGTCGCCGACGTCGGCGTCGAGCGTGGGCATCGCAGTGTGCGGTTCGTCGGCAAGGGCGGCAAGCCGCGGCGCCGGGCGCTGACCCCGTACGCGGCGGCCGCGCTGGACGCCTACCTCGATCAGCGCGCCACGGCCGAGGCCACCACCGCCG
>NZ_JBEZGQ010000740.1:0-4369 GCF_040650095.1 Actinoplanes sp. NPDC048791
GACTCGGTCGCGTCCGCGACGCCGCCGACCTGCCGGGACGTGTCGGCGGCCGAGCCGGCGATCTGCTGGGAGCTGGCCGAGAGCTGCTCGGACGCGGCGGCCAGCGAGGTGGCCTGATCGCCGATCTGCCGGATCGTGCCGGCCAGCTTGGCGACGAACCGGTTGAACGCGGCGGCCAGCGGACCGAACTCGTCCTTGCGGCTCTCATCGACCCGCCGGGTCAGATCACCCTCGCCGTCCGCGATCTCCGACAGCCGGCCGGTCAGCGCGGACAGCGGGCGCAGGATGCTGCGCGCGATCAGGAACGCCAGCACCACGACCAGCAGCGCGGCGATGACGATGCCGACCAGGACGGCCGCCCGGGCGCTGTCGGCGGTGTCGGCTGTCTGTGTCGCCCGCGCGCCCAGCAGGCTCGTCTCGGCGCCCGACAGTTCCGCGATGACGGTGCGGATCTGGTCCATGACCGCCTTGCCCTTGTCGGTGAGCACAACGGCCTGCGCGGCGGCGAAGCCCTTGGTACGGCGCAGCTCGATCGTGTCGGCGAGCTCGGCGAACTTGCTCTCCACCAGCGGCCGCAGAGTGGTGATCCGCGCCTGCTGCTCGGCGTTGTCGCTGGTCAGCTCGGCGACGGCGGTGATGGCTCCGTCGATCGACTGTTTCGCGCTCTCGTACGGCGCCAGATACCGGTCCTCCCCGGTGATCAGATAACCGCGCTGACCGGTCTCCGCGTCCTTGAGCGTCGAGGTGACCACGCTCAGCGCCTCGATCACCTGGTAGGTGTGCGCCACCTTGCCGCTGTTGTCCTCCAGGGTGGTGGTGCTGCGGTAGGCCACCGCCCCGACGACGCACAGGACCAGCAACGGAACCGCGAAGGCCGCGATCAATCGGTACTTGATGCGGTGCAACCAACCCATGTTGACCTGTCTCCTTTGACCGCCGGCCGTGACCCGGCCCAGGCACCACCCCGTGCGGAGCCCCTACTTCTCAAGATCGTCAACTTCGCCGCGCAACTTAGCGCAAGACATCTGATTTCTGGCCCGGCTCAGCGCACCGTTGTCCACCCATAGACACACGAGGTCCACGACGCCTATAAATACATCTGATGTCTACGGCCCGCGGCGGCCAACCGTCGGACGCGGGCCAGCACAGAGCAGGAGTCCCGGTGACTGAGCGCATCTCGTCCGTCGACACCTTCGACATCCGGTTCCCGACGTCGCGGCAGCGCGACGGGTCCGACGCCATGAACCCGTTCCCGGACTACTCCGCCGCGTACATCGTGCTGCGCACCACCGCCGGCGCCGAGGGCCACGGGTTCGTCTTCACCGTCGGCCGCGGCACCGAGATCGAGGTGGCCGCCATCCGGTCGCTGGCCACGATGGTCACCGGGCTGCCGGTCGACGACCTGGTGGCCGATCCCGGGGCGCTGGCCCGGCGGCTCATCGGCGACAGCCAGATCCGCTGGCTGGGACCGGAGAAGGGGGTCGTCCACATGGCCGCCGGCGCCCTGGTCAACGCGGTCTGGGACCTCGCCGCCCGGCGCGCGGGCCAGCCGTTGTGGCGGCTGCTGGCCACCCTCACCCCGGAGCAGATCGTGGCCCAGATCGACTGGCGCTACCTGCGCGACGCGCTGACCGAGGACGAGGCGCTGGCCATGCTGCGCGACGCGGTCCCGGGCCGGGCCGAGCGCGAACGGACCTTGCTGGCCGAGGGCTACCCGGCGTACACGACCACGCCCGGCTGGCTCGGCTACGACGACGAGAAGCTCGCCCGGCTGTGCAAGCAGGCGGTCTCCGACGGCTACCAGCTGATCAAGCTGAAGGTCGGGGCGAACCTCGAGGACGACGTCCGGCGGCTGGGCATCGCCCGGCGCGCGGTCGGCCCGGACGTGCACCTCGCGGTCGACGCCAACCAGGTCTGGGGAGTGTCCGACGCGATCGGCTGGATGCGGGAGCTGGCGCCGTTCGACCCGTACTGGATCGAGGAACCGACCTCGCCGGACGACGTCCTCGGGCACGCCGCGATCCGGTCCGCGCTGGCACCCATCCGGGTCGCCACCGGCGAGCACATGCACAACGCCGTCATGTTCAAGCAGCTGCTGCAGGCCGGCGCCGCCGACGTGGTCCAGATCGACGCCTGCCGCGTCGGCGGGGTCAACGAGAACCTGGCGATCCTGCTGCTGGCGGCCAAGTTCGGCGTCCCCGTCTGCCCGCACGCGGGCGGGGTGGGCCTCTGCGAGCTCGTGCAGCACCTGGCCATGTTCGATTTCATCGCGGTCAGCGGCACGGCCGAGGGCCGCGCCATCGAGTACGTCGACCACCTGCACGAGCACTTCACCGCCCCGGTACGCATCGAGAACGGCCGCTACGTGGCGCCCCGGACGGCCGGGATGAGCGCGCAGATGCTGCCGTCGACGCTCACGGCGTACCGGTATCCCGACGGCCCCCGATGGGCCGGCGCCGAATCATCAGATGGAGGACACCGATGAACCGCACAATTCTGCTCGGTCTGGCGGTCGTCACGACGGTCGGCGTCACGTCCGCGCTGGCCGGCTGCAACCGCGACTCGCCGGCGGCCGACGGCGGCGGGGCCACGGCCCCGATCGTCGGCGTCGACTACCCGAGGTCGGACACCGACTTCTGGAACTCCTACATCAGGTACGTGCCCGAGTCCGCCAAGGAGCTGGGCGTCGAGCTCAAGACGACGAACTCGCAGAACGACGTGGCTACCCTGATCTCGAACGTGCAGACGTTCGTCAGCCAGGGCGTCAAGGCCGTGGTGATGGCCCCGCAGGACACCGCCGCCATCGCCCCCAGCCTCGAACAGCTCGCCACCAAGAAGATCCCGGTCGTCACCATCGACACCCGGCCCGACACCGGATCCGTGGCCATGGTGGTGCGGGCCGACAACCGCGCCTACGGCACCAAGGCGTGCCAGTTCCTGGGAGCCAAGCTGGGCGGCAAGGGCAAAGTCGTGATGCTCCAGGGTGACCTCGCGTCGATCAACGGCCGCGACCGCACCGAGGCCTTCAACGACTGCATGAAGAAGGACTTCCCCGGCATCAAGGTCTTCGGCGAGGTGACCGACTGGAAGGGCGACGTCGCGGCGTCCAAGCTGCAGACGCGGCTGGCGTCCGACCCCGACGTCAAGGGCGTCTACATGCAGTCGTCGTTCGCGCTCTCCGGCACCAAGCAGGTGCTCAAGCAGAAGGGCCTGCTGGTGCCCCCGAGCGACCCCAAGCACGTCTTCATCGTCTCCAACGACGGGATTCCCGAGGAGCTCAAGGACATCAAGGCCGGCCTCATCGACGCGACGGTCAGCCAGCCCGCCGACCTGTACGCCAAGTACGGGCTCTTCTACGCGAAGGCCGCCATCGACGGCAAGACGTTCCAGCCCGGGCCGACCGACCACGACAGCACCATCATCAAGGTGCGCGACGGCCTGCTCGAGGACCAGCTCTCCGCGCCGCTGGTCACCGCGGACGGCGCGACGATCGGCGGTGAGAAGACGGCGAAGTACGACGACAAGTCGCTGTGGGGCGCCTCATGACGGTCGCGGAACCGGTCGTCGAGGCCGCCGGCATCAGCAAACGCTACGGGTCCACAGTCGCGCTGGACCGGGCCGCCATCACGGTACGGCCCGGCGAGACGCACGCCTTGGTCGGCCGCAACGGCGCCGGCAAGTCGACGATGGTCGCCATGCTGACCGGGCTGCAGGCGCCGGACACCGGCCGGATCACCTTCGGCGGACGGCCCGCCCCGCCGCTCGGTGACCGGGACGCGTGGCGCCGGCAGGTGGCCTGCGTCTACCAGAAGTCGACCATCATCCCGGCCCTCACCGTCGCCGAGAACCTGTTCCTGAACCGGCACGACCGCGGCGCCGGCGGCCTCATCCGCTGGGGTGCGCTGCGCCGCTCCGCGCGCGAGCTGCTGGCGACCTGGTCAGTCGACGTGGACGTGGACCAGCCGGCGTCGGCGCTGACCGTCGAGCAGCGGCAGTTCGTGGAGATCGCCCGCGCGCTGTCGTTCGGCGCCCGCTTCATCATCCTCGACGAGCCGACCGCCCAGCTCGACGGCACCGGCATCACCCGGCTCTTCGCCCGCATCGAAGCCCTCCGCGCGCAGGGCGTCACCTTCCTGTTCATCAGCCACCACCTGCAGGAGATCTACGAGATCTGCGACGTGGTGACCGTCTTCCGCGACGCCCGGCACATCGTCACCACCGAGGTGGCCGAGCTGGACCGGGCCGCCCTGGTGGCGGCGATGACCGGTGAGGACGTCAGTCTGGCCGGCGACCCGCACCGGCGGCCGCCGGCCGCGGATGCCGAGGTCCGCGTCGTCGTCCGCGACCTGGTGACGGCGTCCGGCGCCGA
>NZ_JBEZGQ010000741.1:0-4359 GCF_040650095.1 Actinoplanes sp. NPDC048791
CCGACCTCGCCTGCGAGCACCTCGTGCAGGATCCTGACGCCGTACCGGAATGGCGCGACATCGCCACCGACATCCGCGACCGGATCCCCCGCTCGGCGCAGGAGTCGCGCTACAGCGTCGAGGTGAAGCTGGAGCACGTGGCGATGGGCCGCGGCGTGGTGGTCCTGCCGGCCTCGGTGGTGGCGTTCTACACCCGGCCGGACGTGTGCGCCGTACCGGTGACCGACATCGGCCCGGGCCGGATCGCGCTGGCCTGGGAATCGTCGCGCCGCAGCCGCCTGATCAAGGACTTCGCGGAGCTGGCGGCCGCCGCGGACAGCCCCGCGGCGACCGCCGAGTTCCTCACCCCTCGTTGAGGGCCGCTTCCAGGACGCGTTCGTAGGTGGTCCGGGACGGCAGATGCGTGAGCAGGTGCCGGACGTTGCGGTCGGTGTACCGCACCTCCTCCGCATCGCGCGCTTCGAGGGCCAGCTCGACCTGACCCCACACGTAGTTCTGCAAGGCGATCGCCGTGCCGCTGAACGCGTCCAGGCTCAGCGGTGGCAGGCCCCCGGCCCGCGCCCGATAACCCTCGGCCAGGGCCCGGGCTCCCGCGGCGTTGATGCCACCACCGGGGTTGACCGTCCAGGAAACCAGCACCGCGGCCAGTTCCCAGGCCGGTGGCAGCCCGTTGGCGTGTTCCCATCCGGTGAGGATCAGCCGGCCGTCCGACCCGGCCCGGACGTTGCCCGGGATCACATTGTGGTGGCACAGCACCGCTTCGGTGGGTGCGGCCCGGTTGCCGACCGATTCGAGCTCGACCAGCGTCGGCACCGCCGCGGCCAGGACGGGCGCCCAGCCGGCCCCCTTGGCGGCGGCCACCTCCGCAAGTTCAGGCCAGCCGGAGGAGGCGAACCTCACCGAACTCCACGGGCAGGTGCCGTCCACCGGAATCCGGAGCCCGTGCAGGGTGGCGAGCATGTCCCCGACCCCGCGGGTGACGGTCGCGCTGACCGGGGCGGCCAACGGCGGCCCGGACGGCAGCCACTCGTACATCCGCCACCGGCTGCCGTCGATCACCTCGACCACGGCGCCGGAGGTGCTGCGGACCGGAGCCGGCAGCGTCACCCCGGCCCGCGCCGCGGCCTCCTGGAACCGGGCGTTGTCCTCGCCGTCGGTCACCGGATACACGTCGTCCACAGTGCGCGGAGCCCACCGGCCGCGGTCCGTCTGCAGCAGCCAGCGCCGACCCATCTCGTCCGGGCGGGACATGGACCGCATTTCCCCGACGACTTCACCCAGACCGAAACGGGTGGCGAGCTGCCGGGCCAGGGCCGGATCCGCGATGTCGGCACGGCCTCGCCGGCGGTCGACCTCAGCCTTGAGGTCGGTCCAGGTGCGGAAACCGTACTGCTCGGCGAGCGACGCCTGCGCTTCGGCGAGTGTCGCTTCGGGCCGGATGTCGCGCAGGCCGGCGAGCAGATCCTTCGCCTGCCGGCGCAGGTGGTCGAGATGGGGATTGTCGGGCAGCGTCTTCATGGTGCACCTCGCTCAACGCCCGGACTCGCACGGGCGGACAGAGCGTCGGTGACCGTCGCCCAGCCTGGCATCACACGGGGTGGCTTCGAGCCTTCCGGCGAGTCGCGGCGCGTACCCGGCGCGCGGATCGAGGCTAACGGAAAGCACCGCGCCAGTGTCAACCCCGCGCCTTCAGGAATCGGCTGTGGTCTTTAAGGCTCTCTTATGAAAGGGCGGGCTACGGTCCTGTGATCAACAGTCCGATGAGCCGATCGAGGTAGTCATGTTGCCAGTCATGGTCGCCGACATGGACGCCGGACGGCGCCCGCGGCAAGGGCGTTCGATCGACCTGCTGGGCGGGCGCAAGCTGGAGTACGTACGGCTCGGCCACGCCATCGTCCTGGGTCTCTCCGGCGGCTTCCAGGTGCTGATCGAGACCGTCACCCAGCTGCACGGGCCGGGCGGCGGCCGGGTCGATGTGGAGCCGGGCGAGAACCCCTCGGACATCCTCGCGACCCTGCTCGGGGACATCGTCCGCACGGCATGCATCCGTGAGACCGGCGAACTGCAGATCACCTTCCGCAGCGGCGCGCTGCTGCTGGTCGGCGTCGACCCGGACTTCGAGTCGTGGGCGGTCGCCGGTCCGGACGGCCTGCTGATCGTGTGCCTGGCGCGGGGCGAGCTGGCGGTGTGGGGGGACGCGTCGAGGCGGACCGGCGTACCCGGGGGTCAGCTGTCGCGGGCGGCCACCGAGGCCGACCTCCGTCAGTGAGCTCGGCGCCCGGTGGGCGGCCCGCAACGCACACCGCCGCTGTGCCGGATCAAGCAGATCTCCCTCCCCTCGCCTACGACCTGGATCTGCACGGCATATCCCTCGAGTGCACCGGCCGGTGTCATGTTCTGGCGATGATGACCAACCGCACCACCCCTATAGCGTCCTAGGATCCTGGGCTCAAGAGGGGTCGGCCGCGGTCAGGATTACGTCGAGTCCGTGGTCGAACAGGACATCGTCGTCCCAGCGTTCCGCGTCGAGGTGGCCGGAGGCGTTGAGGGTCGGATAGGCGGCGGGGTCCGCCGTCACGTGCCGGCGGGCCTCGCGCTGCGCTTGGGGATCCGCGGTCCGCCGCCAGGTCGCCTCGGTGAGTGCCGCGCCGATCACGTAGTTGGCCAGCAGCCGGGTGGTCACCGCCAACTGGAGTCCGGACAGGCCGCCGCGGGTCAGGGCGGCCTGAAGGAACTCGGTGCGGGTGAGGACGTTGGGGCCGAGCATCGGGCGGCCGATCAGGCTCGGGGCCCAGGGGTGGCGCAGCATCGCGGTGCGCCAGTGCCGGATCAGCACCCGGGCGTCCTCGCGCCAGTCGGCGGTGGCGGGCGGCAGCGGCACGTCGCCGAAGACGCGGTCCAGTGCCAGGTCCAGGACGTCGTCCTTGGTCTTCACGTGCCAGTACAGCGCGGTCGGCGTGACGTCGAGCCGCTGGGCCAGGCGGCGCATCGTCAGGCCGTCGGCGCCGTCCTCGTCGAGCAGGGTCACCGCCGCCGCGACGATGCGTTCCCGGCTCAGGGGTGCGGGGCGGGGCCGGGCCGGCTCCTCGCGCAGCCAGACCGAGCCCGGGCCGAATGCAGTTTCGCTCACCGCCTGACCCTAGTACGGTCGACAGGAGATGTAACGCTGTTAAGTTGATTGGACACCGTTCAATTATGCCGCTGATGCGCGTACAGCTGGAGAGTGACCGGACCACCGCGCGGAAGGTGCTGGAGCTGCACCAGGCCGACAAGGTCCATCGCCCGTCGCGGGAGGCCGCCCTGGCCCAGGTGTGGCGACATGGCCGTACGCCGGCCGGCGAGCCGGTCTTCATCGGCGTCTCGAACGGCGAGCCCGTCCGGCTGCTCTACGACGTGGAGGTCTACCCCGAGACGGCGTAGCGGCCATCACGCAGCGGTAGGCCCCGTTCGGTATGTATCGATGAGCATCACTGCGTCGCTACGGTTTGTCCGGGCAACCGCCCGCCGTCCCACTCCTCCGGCACAGACAGGACGACCGCATGCGTACCCTCGCCCGGACACTCCTCACCGCTGCCACCGTCGCCGCCGCCGGCCTGCTCATGCCGGCCGC
Organism: Actinoplanes sp. NPDC048791; assembly: GCF_040650095.1. Classification (NCBI taxonomy): domain Bacteria; kingdom Bacillati; phylum Actinomycetota; class Actinomycetes; order Micromonosporales; family Micromonosporaceae; genus Actinoplanes; species Actinoplanes sp. NPDC048791. Next base: position 3,611 of record NZ_JBEZGQ010000741.1, read on the forward strand.
CGCGATCGCTGGGCCCTCCCCCGAGCCGCCGCCCGTCACGCAGGTGGTCAACGGCCGCCCCGCCACCGAGAACTACTCGTTCATGGTCTACGTCTCCGGCTGCACCGGTTCGCTCATCAAGGGCAACTGGGCCGTGACGGCCAAGCACTGCCCCACCCCCGCGTCGGTCCGCGTCGGCAGCGTCGACCGCAGCAGTGGCGGCACGGTGGTCTCCGTCCGGCGGGCGGTGAACCACCCTCGGATCGACATCAAGTTGCTCGAGTTGACCTCATCCGTGTCATACGCACCTGCACCTGTCCCGACCGCGTCCGGTGCTGTCGGCACGGCGACCCGGATCATCGGGTGGGGCCAGACGTGCCCGACCCGGGGATGCGGATCGACGCCGCGCGTCGCCAATGAGCTCGACACGTCGATCGTGTCGGACAGCCGCTGCGCCGGCATCGACGCGGCGTTCGAGATCTGCACCAACAACACCAACGGCAACGCCGGCGCCTGCTACGGGGACTCCGGTGGGCCGCAGGTCCGCATGGTCAGCGGGCGCTGGGCGTTGATCGGGGTGACCAGCCGCGCCGGCAACAACAGCTCCACGTGCGCGACGGCGCCGTCGATCTATGGGGATCTGCCTTCGGTGCGCAGCTGGGTCGATCAGCAGGTGGGTGGGCTGCCGGCCTGATCGCCTCTGGGGACTGCCGGCCTGACCGCTGACCGGGCGGGTCGGCGTGACCCACTGCCAAGCCGGCCGGCCTGAC
>NZ_JBEZGQ010000742.1:0-1699 GCF_040650095.1 Actinoplanes sp. NPDC048791
CTGGTGGCCGGCCGCCGGGACGGCCTGAACCGGGTCGTCGCGGAGGTCGCCGGCGCGGGCGGTCACGCCGTCGCGGTGCCGGCCGACATCACCGACCCGGAGCAGGCCGAGCAGGCGGTGCTGGACACCCTGGAACGGTTCGGGCGGCTGGACGTCCTGGTCAACAACGCCGAGGTCATGCTGCTCGACACGGCGCTGCACACCATGCTCGAGCAGTGGTCCCGGACGATCTCGCTCAACGTCTCGGGGCTGCTGCACGTGACGCACGCCGCCGTGCCGTACCTGATCGACGCCGCGACGACCGCGCCGCGGCAGGTCGCGGACATCGTGAACGTCGGCTCGACCGCCGGGCGCGTCGCCCGCGCGGGCAGCAGCGTCTACAACCTGTCGAAGTTCGGCCTGACCGGGTTCACCGAGTCGCTGCGCCAGGAGCTGCTGACCGAACGGGTACGCGTCAGCGTGGTGCAGCCCGGCACCGGCGAGCCGTTGCGACCGGCGGACGTGGCGGACGCGATCGGCTACATCGTCACCCGGGACCGCCGGGTCGCCGTCAACGAGATGGTGGTGCGCGCGGGCGACCAGCTCTGGTAGCCCGCGCGTTGACGTAAGCTCGAACCGGAACGCTCTTCCAGTTGAGTTCCGGTGAGGTGTGGTGTGGTGAGCACGAACGGGGACCGGCGGGTGCGGGTGGACGCGCAGCGCAACATCGACGCGTTGCTCGACGCCGCCAAGGTCGTCTTCAGCACCTCAGGGGTGGACGCCCCCGTCCGCGAGATCGCCGCCAAGGCGGGGGTCGGGGTCGGCACCTTCTACCGGCACTTCCCGCTGCGGTCCGACCTGGTCACGGCCGTGTTCCGCCGCGAGGTCGACGCCTGCGCCGACGCTGCTCCGGTTCTGGCAGCGGAGCACGAGCCCGGTGAAGCCCTCAGCCGCTGGATCTTCCGGTTCACCGACTTCATCGCCACCAAGCGGGGCCTGGCCGCGGCCCTGCACTCGGGCGATCCTGCTTTCAACGTCCTGCCGGACTACTTCCTGCAGCGGCTCGGCCCGGCCCTGGGCGGGCTGCTCGACGCCGCCACCGCGGCCGGCGCAGTACGCGCCGAGGTCAGCGCGCAGGAACTGCTCTACGCGGTGAGCACCCTGTGCATGTCCGGCGAAGAAGGCGACCACGGCCGGCGCATGGTCGCGTTGCTGATCGACGGCCTGAAGTACGGCGCCACAAAACCCTCCTGACCTGCACTGATGACCGGGGCCCACCGGTGGCCTCCATCACACTACTTGCTAAGCGGAACACGCCTCCATATCTTCGGATGTGGAACGACGTTCCGCTTTTGCCGTCAGCCGTCGAGGAGTGACCACCATGTCCACCACCATCACCCCCGTTGTCTCCCTGCGCCCGGTGGTCCTGCCGGCCCCGGACCGCGGCGCGGACCTCCAGGTCCGGGTGTCCGCCCCGGCCACCGGCCGCGACCTGCCGATCATCGTGTTCTCGCACGGCTTCGCCTCGTCGATGAACGGGTACGAACCGCTGGCCGGCTATTGGGCCGCCCGCGGCTTCGTGGTGATCCAGCCGACCCACCTCGACTCGGCGACGCTGGCCGTCACCCCGGACGACCCGCGCTACCCGGACATCTGGCGGATCCGGATCGCGGACCTCAAGCGCGTCCTCGACGAGCTGGACCACATCGAGGCGTCCGTG
>NZ_JBEZGQ010000742.1:1709-4355 GCF_040650095.1 Actinoplanes sp. NPDC048791
GCCGGCTCGACCGGACCCGGATCGCCGTGGCCGGCCACACCAGGGGCGGGCAGACGGCGAGCACGCTGCTCGGCGCCCGGGTGCTGGACGCCGGCGGCGTTCCCGGCGAGGACCTGAGCGATCCGCGGATCAAGGCGGGCGTCCTGCTCGCCACCACCGGTACGGGCGGAGCCGACCTGTCGCCGTTCGCCGCCGAGCACTTCCCGTTCATGAGCCCGGACTTCGCCGCCATGCGTACCCCGGCCCTGATCGTCGCCGGGGACAAGGACCAGTCGGCGCTGTCCGTACGGGGACCGGACTGGTTCACCGACCCGTACGTGCTCAGCCCGGGCCCGAAGAGCCTGCTCACTCTGTTCGGCGCTGAGCACTCGCTCGGCGGCATCCTCGGTCAGGGCCTCACCGCGACCACGGACGAGAGCCCGGAACGGGTCGCCCTGATCCAGCAGCTCACCTGGGCGTACCTGCGCAGCGCGCTCTATCCCGCGGACGCCAGCTGGACCGAGGCGAGCGCCGAGCTGGCCACGGGCTCGCACGCCCTGGGCCGGATCGAATCGAAGTGACCAGCTTCGGCATCATGACCGCCCCGCAACAGGTCGGCTACGACGACATCCTGCGGGTCTGGCAGGAGGCGGACGCGATCCCGGAGATCGAGCACGCCTGGCTGTTCGACCACCTCATGCCGATCGGCGGCGACCCGGCCGGGCCGGCGTTCGAGGGCTGGACCCTGCTGTCGGCCCTCGCCGCGCTGACCACGCGGCTGGGGCTGGGCCTGCTCGTGACCAGCAACCGTTTCCGGCCACCGGCGCTGCTGGCCAAGATGGCCACGACGGTCGACATCGTCTCGGCGGGCCGGCTCACCCTCGGCATCGGGGTGGGCTCCCGGCCGGGCCACCCGCTGGCCCGGCGCGAGTACGAGGCCCACGGCCTGCCCTTCCACGACACCGCGCGGGCCGTGGGCAGCCTGGCCGAGGCGTGCACGGTGATCCGGCGGCTGTGGACCGAGACCGAGCCGTTCGACTTCCCCGGCGAGCACGTGCGGCTCACCGGGGCGTTCGGGAGCCCGAAACCGGTCCAGCGCCCGCACCCGCCGATCCTCATCGGCGGCCGGTCCGCCGGCACGCTGCGCGTGGTCGCCGAGCACGCGGACGTGTGGAACATCCCCGGCGGCGACCTCGACGACGCGGTCCGCCGCAGCGCTCTGCTGGACCGCTACTGCGCCGACATCGGCCGCGACCCCGCCACGATCACCCGCTCGATCCACCTGCCGGTCAGCTACGAACGGCCGGAGAGCACCCGCACAGCGATCAGCGAGGCGACCGGCGCCGGCTTCAGCCACATCGTGCTCGGGCTGCCGGCGCCCTACCCGCCGGGCGTCGCCCGCTGGGTCACCAACGAGCTCATCGCCCCGGCCTGAGGTTCACCTCATCCTCCTGACCTTCACCTCACCCTGAGGTGTCAGCGGTGAAGGTCACCGGCATGAAGCCGGAACAAGGTGGCGCCGGCGCCGTAGAAGACGCCGTCCCGTTCCGGGCGCATACCGAGTTTCTCCAGCACGTGCCGGGAGGCCGCGTTCTCGTGGCGTACGACCGCGACGATCGAGGACAGCCCGCACTCGTCGAACCCGTACGCCAAGCAGGCCCGGGCGGCCTCGGTGGCGTACCCCTGCCCCCAGGCCGCCCGGCCGAGGTAGTAGCCGACCTCGACCTCGTCGCCGTCCTCCAGCCGCTGCAACCCACAGTGGCCGATCACCTCACGGTGGCGGCGACAGCCCATGGCGGTGAAACCACGGTGAAACCGCCGTGATCCGCCGCGGCGGCACTGTCGTCCGCATGATGACAACCTCCACCGAGCCGGCCATCGCCGTCGCCGGCCTGCGCCGGTCGTACGGCGACCACGTCGTGCTCGACGGCATCGACCTCCAGGTGCCCGCCGGCACCGTCTTCTCCCTGCTCGGCCCCAACGGCGCCGGCAAGACCACCACTGTGCAGATCCTTTCCACCCTCATCCGGGCCGACTCCGGCGACGTCCGCGTCGCCGGTCACGACGTGGCCCGGGAGCCTGATCGGGTCCGGGCAGCAATCGGTGTCACCGGTCAGTTCTCCGCGGTGGACAGTTTCCTCACCGGCGAGGAGAACCTGGTGCTCATGGCCGACCTGCACCACCTCGGGCGGAGCGAGGGCCGGCGGCGGGCGGCGGAGCTGCTCGAGCGGTTCGGGCTCGGGGAGGCCGCGCGCCGGCCCAGTGTCACGTACTCGGGCGGGATGCGGCGCCGGCTCGATCTGGCCATGGGGCTCATCGGTGACCCGCAGGTGATCTTTCTCGACGAGCCGACCACCGGGCTGGATCCGCGCAGCCGGCGTGACATGTGGCAGATCGTCCGGGAGCTGGCCGGCCGGGGCGTGACCGTCTTCCTCACCACGCAGTATCTGGAGGAGGCGGACCGGCTCGCCGACCGGATCGCGCTGCTCGACCGGGGCCGGTTGGTCGCCGAGGGCACCCCGGACGAGCTCAAGCGGCTGGTGCCGGGCGGACACGTCGAGCTGCGGTTCACCGACGACCGTGACCTGAGCGCCGCGGCCGCGGCGCGGGGGGGCGCGGCCGAGGTGGCGGGCGAGTCGCTGGTCCTGGGGGGGCGCGGGGGCGGCG
>NZ_JBEZGQ010000743.1:0-4344 GCF_040650095.1 Actinoplanes sp. NPDC048791
TCAGTTCCTGGGTGGAAAAGCCCGTCAGTTCCCGCTCGCCCAGCAGGCGTCGCAGGGTGGTCAGACCGCGGGAGGTGTGGCTCTTGACCGTGCCGGCCGAGCAGCCGAGGATCGCGGCGACCTCGTCGACCGGCAGGTCGTAGAAGAAGCGCAGCACCAGTACGGCCTGCTGCCGGCGCGGCAGCCGGGCCAGCGCGACCCGGACGACCTGGCGATCCTCGATGCCGCTGCCGCCGGCCGGTGGCAGCGGCTCCGGTGTCTCGCGCAGCAGCCGGACCCGGGCCCAGGCCAGCCGCCGCTCGTCGACGAACGTGCGGACCAGCATGGTGCGCACGTACCCGTCGAGGTGGGTGGCCGTGGCCGCCCGCTGCCATTTCACGTACAGCGTGGTGATGGTCTGTTGCACCAGGTCGTCGGCGCGGTGCTCGTCGCCCGCCAGCAGGAACGCCAGCCGCCGCAGCGCCGGTATCCGCGCCGTGACGTAGTCGACGTACTCCGCTTGAGAACCGTCCCGCATCGTGCCGCCCTCCGTCGGGTCATCACTTCTCAGACGGGTGCGGAGGACCACCCGGTTGTCCGGTCGCCGGGCCCGATCGTGTTCCGGGCACAATCGCTGGCGTGGATGTGCCCGGACTCCTGCGCCAGGCGGCGGGCGAGCTGCCCGCCGGGCTGCCCCGGGCCGACGTCGACGAGTACCTGGCCCACGCCGAGTGGGAGCTCGCCCTGGACGTGCTGCTCGACCGGGGCGACGACCATCCGGTCACCACGTCGTACTTCCAGATCCTCGAGGAAGCCGCGCACCGGATGGGCCTGGAGCGTAGCGCCGCGTGGTGCGCGTGGCGCCGCCGCGAGGTGCTGCACGGCGTCATCCGCGCCGAGCTGAGGCTGATCCCCGGCACGCGCAGTGCAGCGATCCCGGGCGCCGGGACAGTACGCCCGCTGTGGGACACCGGGCTGCTCACCCCGGCCGGTGCGCCGGACCTGGCAGTCGCGCTGATCTGGGTCGAGTACGCCCAGGAGCTGCCACCGGGCGGCGCCGGTCCGGTCCGGCTGGCCCCGCTGACCGCCGTCCGCTGGCATCATCTCGAGCCCGGCGACCGGATCACCATGCACGAGGGGGGCGTGACCACCGGCACGGCGACGATCACCGAGGTGGTGTTCCCGGGACCGCCGGATCGCCGGTGACGCGCCCAGGCAGGGCAGCAGGCCGCACATCGAACTTCTAGGCTCAGCGGATGACCACCGTTGATGTCAATGCGCTGATCGGCGTCCCGCTCGACGAGGGGGCGGCGCTGGCCCGTACCGTCGAACTGGCTCTGCACCAGGCCGCCACCGGCCGGTTGCCCTTCGCGGCGCTGGTCGTGCGCGGCGGCGTCGTGCTCGGCGGCGGCGCCAACACCGTCGTGGACGACCACGACCCGTCCGGGCACGGCGAGGTCGTCGCCGTCCGCGACGCCACCCGCCGGCTCGGCACCGCCGACCTGTCCGGCGCCGTGATCTACTCCAGCTGCGAGCCGTGTGCGATCTGCCGGCTGGTCGCCGCCGCGGCCGGGATCGGCGAGATCGTGTACGCCGCGGACAAGTCCCTGGTCCCGGCGGCGATCGACGGCGACGCGGCGACCACGGCCCGGCTCATCGACGCCGTCACGGCGGTCCTGCCGGGCATCGCCCGCCCCGGGCACACCGACGCCGACGCCGCCGCCCCCTTCCGGCGCTACGAGCAGGCGGTGGCCCGATGATCCGGCTCGGCGTGAACGTGCCCAACTTCGGGCCCGAATCCAGCTACGACGCGCTGCTGGGCTGGGCCCGCTTCGCCGAGGACGGCGGCTTCGACACCCTGGTCGTCTCCGACCACGTCGTGCTGACCCCCGAGGTCGCCGCGATCTATCCCGAGCCGTTCCACGACCCGTTCGTGCTGCTCGCCTGGCTGGCCGGGCAGACCACGACCGTGCGGCTGGGCACCTCGGTGGTGCTGCTGCCGTACCGGCACCCGCTGCACACCGCCCGGATGAGCGCGATGCTGCACCTGATGAGCGGCGGCCGGTTCGTGCTCGGCGTCGGGGCCGGCTGGTCGGCCACCGAGTTCGCCGCACTGGGCGCCGACCACGCCCGGCGCGGCCCGGTCACGGACGAATACCTGGAGATCATCACCGGGGCGTGGGCCGCGGACCGGGTCGACGGGCCCGGATATCAGGGGGTGCAGACGGGGCCGCGGCCGCCGGAGGGCCGGGTGCCGGTCTGGGTCGGCGGAGCGTCGCGCCGGGCGATCCGCCGCGCGGTCCGCTCGGGGACCGCCTGGCATCCCATCAACCCCGACCTGGACTGGCTGCGGGACAAGGGGCTGCCGGCGCTGCGCCAGGAGGCGGCGGAGCAGGACAGGCCGGTGCCGGAGCTGGTCGTCCGGGTGAAGGCCAGGCTGCAGGCCGAGCCGGCCGGTCCGGAGCGCCCGGCCGGGGTCGGCACGCTGGAGCAGGTCGTGGGGGACGTGCACGCGCTGGCCGGGCTGGGCGCGAGCGAGGTGATCCTCGACCCCAACCCGGACCAGCCCCGCCCGCGGGACTACGCGGCCGAGCAGGGGCAGCTGGCCGAGATCAGGCAGGCGTACGCCGCCGGAGACGCGAAACCGGCGGCCACCCGGTGAGGGGTGCCGCCGGTCGCGCGGCGACGGCTTACTTTCCGCCGCGGGCGCGGGCGTACTTGGCGCGGAACTTCTCGACCCGGCCGGCGGTGTCGAGCAGACGCTGCTTGCCGGTCCAGAACGGGTGGCTGCCGCTGGAGATGTCGACGTCGAGCACCGGGTAGGTCTGCCCGTCGCTCCACTCGACCGTCTTGTCACTGGTCGCCGTGGACCGGGTCAGGAACGAGTAGTCGGCGCTGCGGTCGCGGTAGACGACGTAACCGTAGGCGGGGTGGATTCCGGTCTTCATATCTCAGTCCTCCAAATGGATCCAGCGGGTAGAACGCAGGAGGAGGCCGGTTATTCCTTACCGGTAGACGCTCGCGATCGCCCGGATGTCGGCGTGCGGCACCGGTGTCGGCTGCCCCGCGAGCAGCTCCGCCGCCCGGCGCCGCTGCCGGCGTGGCACCCCGCCGTTGAGTCCCAGGTACGCGAGCGTCGGATGCCCCTGCACCGCCGTCACCAGCCGCCGGGCGCCGCGCCCGCCGATCTCCGTCCGCCGCAGGTCCAGCCGCTGCAGCCGGGCCTCGCCGAGGGCGTCGGCCAGCGCGTACGCGCCCTCGTCGCCGACCACGTTGCCCTGCGCGCCCAGCGACCGCTCCGACGGCGGCCGGGCCAGGTCCAGCGCCGTCCACGCGCCCAGGTGCCGGGCCAGCGCCACGGCCCCGGCCGGGGTCAGGCCGTTGCCGCCCAGCCCGAGGGTCAGCGCCACCCCGTCCGCGAGCCCGGCCAGCGCCGCCGCCCCGGCGTCACCGAGGTGGTTCGCGGCCAGGTAGATCTCGTGCACCCCGGCCTCGTGGATCAGCGTGCCCAGCACCGGCACGACGTCCGCCCCGAAGCCGTTGCCGCCCAGGTAGAGCCGTTGCAACCGGGCCGGGCGGGCGGTGAGCGCGGCGGCCAGCGCCCGCAGGCCGTGGACGGTCAGGCCGACGTTGACCAGGTCGAGCGTACGGATCGCCCGGTTGGTGGCCAGCGCGGCGGCCAGCCGGGCCACGCCGTCGTCGCCGACCGGGTTGCGTTTGAGCCAGAGCGCCCGCACGGTGTCGTCCTGGGCCAGCCGGGCGGCGATCGCGTCCACGCCGTCCGGGTCGATCCGGTTGCAGCCCAGGTAGAGCGTCTCGACGTGGTGGCCGGGCCGCAGCGCGCCGGCGACCGCACGGGCGCCGTCGGCACCGAGGCCGTTCGTGCCGAGCAGCAGGTGACGTACCAGCGGCGAGTCGACGGCCGCCGCGACGATCCGCGCCGCCTGCTCGGGGCCGAGGCCCTGCTTGCACAGGTCGAGCCGGCCGTCCGGCTGAACCGTCCCGCGCGGGAACTCCTCCGGCTGCGCGACCGTGCCCCCGGCGGCCAGCCGGGTCAGCAGGGGAGTGAAGTCCGCGGGGTCGGCCAGCCCGGCGCCGGGGTCGGTGATGGCCGGGCAGCGCACCGGGGTCGCGTCGCTCACCAGGGCACACTCCGGTAGTCCTTGAGGAACTGGCCGCTCACCGGGTCACCGCGCAGCCCGCGCACGATCGGGTCGTACACCCGGGCGGCGCCGTCCACGACGTCGAGCGGCGGCCGGAAGCCGGCCTCCCGCACGGCCGTCTTGGCCGGGTGCGGGCGCTCGTCGGTGACCCAGCCGGTGTCCACGCTGTTCATGTGGGTGCCGTCCCGCTCGTAGTCCGCGG
>NZ_JBEZGQ010000744.1:0-4337 GCF_040650095.1 Actinoplanes sp. NPDC048791
TGTTTGGCGACGATCGCGGCGAGGATGACGCCGCCGCCCATGGGCCCCTCCCTGGAATGTGGGTCCGCCACCCCGCCCACGGCCGGCGACCCGGGCGCTTCTACTTGGCGGCCTCGAGGATCGTCTCGGCGACCGCGTCCGGCTGGGAGACGCTCAGCGCGTGGGAGGCGCCGGCGATTTCGCGTACGCCGCGGGCGCTCGCCCGTTCGGCCAGGAAGCGGTGCAGCGCGACCGGGATGTTGCGGTCCTGGTCGCTGAAGACGAACCAGGCCGGGACGGTCTTCCAGGCCGGTTGGCCGGTGGACAGGCCGGTGGACAGCGCCACCTGGGTGACGGGGCGTTGGGTCGCGTACATCAGCGCGGCCTGCTCGTCGGGCACGTCGGCGGCGAACTGGTGGTGGAAGGCGTCCTTGCGGATGGCGAACTCGGTACCACCGGTCGAGACCGGGTAGGCGGTGAGCGCGTCGCCGAGGGTGCTGCCGGGGAACTTCGTCGACAGGTCGAGGGCGGACTCGCCGGTGTCCGGGGCGAAGGCACAGACGTAGACCAGCGCGGTCACGGCGTCATTGCCGGCGGCGGCTTCGGTGATCACCATGCCGCCGTACGAGTGGCCGACGAGCACGACCGGGCCGCCGATCGACGTGATCAGGTCGCGTACGTATGCGGCGTCACCGGCGAGGCTGCGCAACGGATTGGCCACGGCGATGACGTCGTGGCCGGCGGCGGTCAGCCGCTCGGTGACGCCGTTCCAACTGGCTGATTCGGCGAACGCGCCGTGGACGAGGAGAACAGTTGTCATTGATCTCTGCCTTTCAGCTGAGGGCTTTGCGGAGGACGTGGATGGCCTGCTCGATCGCGGCGGTCGCGGCGGCGGTGCTGCGGACCGGGTTGAGCATCATGAAGTCGTGCAGCGTGCCGTTGTAGCGCGCGCTCGTGGTGCGGACGCCGGCCGCGGTGAGCTTGCGGGCGTAGGCTTCACCTTCGTCGCGCAGCACGTCGTTCTCGTCGACGAGCAGAAACGCCTCCGGCAGTCCGGCGAGGTCGTCGAGGGTGGCGCGCAGCGGCGACGCGGTGATCTCGGAGCGCCTCTCCACCTCAGGCAGGTAGGCGTCCCAGAACCAGGCCATGCTCTTGGCCGGCAGGTAGGGCCCGTCTGCGAATTCGCGATAACTGTCGGTGTCCTGGCCGGCGTCGGTGACCGGGTAGTACATCGACTGGTGGACGAAGGTGACGTCGCCGCGCTGCTTGGCGAGGATGGTGAGCGCCGCGGTCATGTTCCCGCCGACCGAGTCGCCGGCGACGGCGAGCCGGGTAGCGTCGAGCCCTTCGGTCGAGCCCTTCTTGGTGATCCATTGCGCTGTCGCGTACGCCTGCTCGATGGCAAGCGGGTAGCGGGCTTCGGGCGACCGGTCGTACTCGACGAAGACGACCGCGGCCCGCACGCCGACGGCCAGCTCGCGGACCAGCCGATCGTGGGTGCCGGCGTTGCCGAGAATCCAGCCGCCGCCGTGGACGTACAGGATGGTGGGCAGTTGCCCCGTGGTGCCGGCCGGCTTGACGATGCGGACCGGCACGTCGCCCACATTGATCCACTTCTCGTCGACGTCCGGTTTGTCGACGGGCGCCGCCTGTATGTCGTCGAGCACCTTACGAGCGGCGGCGACGCCGATCTCGTACAGGAAAGGGGGTTTGCTCGTGGCGTCGGCGATCTCCTGCGCCGCCGGCTCCAGAACGTGGTTTTTCATGTGCCCTCCACAACTGTCGGTTGCCTTTGACAGTCGAGACCGGGCAGGGTTCGAATCTGTGACAGCGGGTCAACCTGGTGTCACCACAAATCTGGGGGCCGGTGATGGGCGATCTCGACGAGGCAGCGGTGATCTTCACGGGCGTGCGGCCACGCCTGTTCGGGATCGCCTACCGGATGCTCGGCAGTGCCGGCGAGGCCGAGGATCTGGTGCAGGATGTCTGGTTGCGCTGGCAGAACACCGATCGCACCGTGGTGCAGAACCCGGGTGCGTTCCTGGCGACGACCACGACCCGGCTGGCCATCAACGAGCTGCAGTCGGCGCGGGCCCGGCGGGAGACCTACATCGGGCCGTGGTTGCCCGAGCCGGTCGACACGAGTGCTGATCCCTTCCTCGGGGCTGAGCGGGGGGAGGCACTGGAGCTGGCCGTGCTGATGCTGATGGAACGGCTCACCTCGCAGGAGCGGGCGGCTTACGTGCTGCGGGAGGCGTTCGACTACCCCTACGCACAGATCGCGGACATCTTGCAATCCAGCGAGGCGGCCGTACGCCAGCAGGTCAGCCGCGCCCGCAAGCACGTGGCCCGCGAGCGCAAGATCCCGGTGCCCGAGTCGGCGCAGCGCCGGCTGCTGGCGACCTTCCTCGACGCCGCCCGCTCAGGCGACCTCGATGCGCTGGAGAAGCTGTTCGCCGCCGACGTGGCGAGCGTCTCCGACGGCAACGGCGCCAAGCACATCGCCCGCAAGGTGGTCGCCGGAGCGGCCCAGGTGGCGCAGTTCATCGCGGCGTTCTCGAGCTGGTACTGGGACGGTGTGGACGTGCGCTGGGCGAACGCCAACGGGCAGCCCGCTGCCGTGCTGCACCGCGGTGACACGGTGCTCGGGATGGTCACCGTCGATGCCTCGGAGGACGGCATCGAAAAGGTGCTGTGGATGATGAAACCCGGCAAACTCGCCGCCGCGGTCGCTGTCACACATTAGCCGCCTGCCCGGTCTGTAGTCGTGACAGCGAGAGACAGGGGGGCAGGGGTGCGGACGCGGGTGGAAACGAAGACCGTCCCGCCGGGCGATGCCCGTTCCTGACGAGGTCGTACACCGGCTCGCCGCCGCCTGCCGGACCGGCGACGCCGAGGCGATCGAAGCTGCCCTCAGCCCGGCTGCCGTCGCGGTGTGTGACAGCGGTGGCCGCGTACCTGCTCCGCTCCTTCCGCTCGTCGGAGCCGGCGAGGTGACCTGGCTGTTGCAGACGCTGCTGCCGGAGACCGACCTGATGGTGCAAAGTGTCAACGGGGGATCGGGGCTGGTGCTGCGCCGGTCCGGGCGGGCCCTCGCCGTGATCGCCGTGACCTGCGACCAGGACCACGTCACGGCCCTTTGGGTGGTCCTCAATCCGAACAAGCTCCGAGGGTGGAACAGCGGCTGAGCGGCCTCGAACCGGCCGCGCTGCCGCGGCCGGCGCCGAGGTCGTTCGTCATGCGCCGAGGCGCCCGACGCCGACGTTTCGCTGCGCGGGCTCGATTTGGCGGTCCCGGTCGAGGCTATCGCTGAGGCGCAGGCGGTTGCGGCATTCCCGAAAGCCACTCCGCGAACCGCAGGATGCCTCGTGGGCCGGGCCCGGCCGGCAGGAGACCGCCGTTGGCCATCGAGAGACCCGCGGCGGACGGCCACGGCACGCTCACCACCACTTTGTGCGGGCCTCGGGATCTGGCCACCTGGCGAACCGCTGACGACATCGCCAACACCTCGGGGCCCGCCAGCTCGGCAACCCGCCCCGCCGGGGGCTCTTCGGCCAGTCGCACCAACTCGGCGGCCACTTCGGCCGCTGCCACCGGTTGCGCACGCATCCAAGGGACGACGGCCACGGGCCCGGGAAAGGCAGTCAGCGATTGCGTGGTGAACTCGAAGAACTGGGTGGAGCGCAGAATGGTGGCCGGCACCGGGCCGGCCAGCACGAGTTCTTCCTGTCGGCGTTTTCCCTGGTAATAGCCCCACTTCACGCGGTCGATCCCGACGATCGACAGCAGTACGTGATGACGGACCTCGCATCGTTGTTCGGCCGCCAGCAGGTTCCGCGTCGTCGTCTCGAAGAAGTGGATCGACGCGGACTTGCTGACTGTCTGGATGTTCGACACGTCGATCACGGTCTGCACCCGTTCCAGCGCGGCGTCCAGGCCCGCTCCAGTACTGAGATCCACCCCGACCGACCGGGCGATCACCACCACGTCATGGCCGGCGGCCCGTGCCTGTTCGACGACCATCCGGCCGACCTGGCCGGTGCCCCCGGCCACGGCGATACGCATCGTTTCCCCTTCCCGTTTTTGTGGTGGTCCACGGACGACCAGGCAGTTCGAGTCATCGAACAAGCGAACTGGCGGTCGTGCGCTCCGTCGTTTGCCCGATCGGGGTCCCCGCCGGCCGACCGGCGTTGCGGACGGTGGCTGCGGCCAGTCCGCCGGCGAGGATGCACAGCACGGCGCAGATGACAGCGGCGGAATGGAACCCGGTCAGGAACTGGCCCGGATTCTGGTACGCGGCGCCGGTGATACCGGCCGCGGCCGGGAGGACCGCGACGGCGACGAGGGCGGCCGCCCGG
>NZ_JBEZGQ010000745.1:0-4327 GCF_040650095.1 Actinoplanes sp. NPDC048791
CGGCGGTGCTCCAGAGCTGCGCGGCCGGGGCGGCGCCGCCCATGTCGAGCTGTGGTTCGGGGCGGGCGGCGTCGGAATAGGTGTCCACCAGGTAGCCGACCACGGCGTCGCCGGTCGGCTCGACGGTGGTCGAGGTCAGGCCGAGCGGTTCCAGGATCTGCTCGTGCAGCACCGAGGCCCAGGTGCCGCCGCGCAGCTTGGCGACGAGCTGCCCGAGCACGGCCAGGCCCAGGTTGGAGTAGTGGTAGCGGCGGTTGTTGGGCAGCACCCGCTCGGCCTTGGCCAGGTCGGCGAGCAGGGCGGCGTCGTCGGGTGCGACCAGCAGGTCCCACACGTCGCCGTACGGCTCGCGCTGGAAGCCGGCGGTGTGCGAGAGCAGCCGGCGGATGGTGGCGGTGCCGTGCGACGGGACGTCGAGGTGGGTGGCGATCGGGTCGTCGAGATCGAGCAGGCCGTCGTCGCGGGCCTGCATGACCAGTACGGCCGTGAAGGTCTTGGTGACCGAGCCGATCCGGAAGCGGCTCTGCGCGTCGAGGGCACGGGGGTGGCCGGAGGTGCCGACGGTGCAGGTCCAGAGGCTGCGGTCGGCGCGGTGCAGGGCGACCGAGAGGGCGGGCACCCGGGCGTCGGCCTGGACCCGGCGGACAGCGCGCTCCAGGCGCTGCTCCGGGGTCACCGGGCCACCATCGGGCCGAGCGGCCGGCCGCCGACGACGTGGGCGTGCACGTGGAAGACCTCCTGGCCGCCGTGGCTGCCGGTGTTGAAGATCAGCCGGAAGCCGTCGCCGGTGACCCCCTCGGCCGTGGCGACCGCGGCCGACGCGGCCAGCACGTCGGCGGCCGCGGCGGGGTCGGCGGCGAGCGCGATGACGTCCCGGTGGTGCGCCTTGGGGATCACCAGGACGTGCACCGGGGCCTTCGGGTCGATGTCGCGGAAGGCCAGCGTGGTGGCGGTCTCGTGCACGACGGTCGCGGGGATCTCCCCGGCGACGATGCGGCAGAACAGGCAGTCGTTGTCCACGCCGAAGATCCTAGAGTGAGGCCATGACAGGACGCGCGATCCTCGTGACCGGTTCCTCCCGCGGCATCGGCCGGGCCGTCGCGACCCGCTTCGCCGAGGCCGGCGAACGGGTGGCCATCCATCACCGGGACTCGGCCGCGCTGGCCGAGGAGCTGGCCGCGGCGCTGCCGGGCCGCGGCCACATCGTGGTGCAGGCCGACCTGGCCGACCCCACAGCGGTACGGGAGATGGTCGACGAGGCGGCGCAGCGGCTGGACGGCCTGGACGTGCTGGTCAACAACGCCGGCGTGTTCGGCCCCACGGACCGCCCGCACCCGATCTTCGGCACCGGCTACGAGCAGTGGCTGGCCAACTGGCGGGCCACCTTCGACGTGAACCTGTTCGGGGCGGCGAACGCGTCCTGGGCAGCGGCGCAGCACATGCGCGAGCGCGGGGGCCGGATCATCAACGTGTCGTCGCGCGGCGCTTTCCGGGGCGAGCCGGACCAGCCCGCGTACGGCGCCAGCAAAGCGGCAATGAACTCGATGGCGCAGTCGCTGGCGGTGGCGCTGGCCCCGTACGGGATCGGGGTGGCTTGTGTGGCCCCGGGTTTCGTGGAGACCGACATGACCAACGAGCACTTGAAGTCGCCACGCGGGGACGCGATCCGGGCGCAGAGCCCGTTCGGCCGGGTGGCGCGGCCGGCGGAGATCGCGAGTGCGGTGCACTGGCTGGCGTCGGCCGAGGCCGAGTGGGCTTCTGGGACGATCATCGACCTCAACGGGGCGTCCTACCTCCGCACGTAGGATCTTGGGCATTCAACGTGATGGGAGCGCTTCCATGGATGACCTGCTGGCCCGGTTGACCCTCGAACAGAAGGTGTCGCTGCTGGGCGGCCAGGACTTCTGGTCCCTGCCCGCGATCGCGGAGATCGGGCTGCGCTCGCTGGTGATGTCCGACGGGCCGATCGGCGTCCGCGGCACCGGCTGGGCCCCCGACGACCCGTCGATCGCCCTGCCCAGCCCGACCGCGCTGGCCGCCACCTGGGATCCGGCGCTGGCCCGCAAGGCCGGGCACCTGCTGGGCCAGGAGTCCCGGCGCAAGGGCGTGCACCTGCTGCTCGGCCCCACGGTCAACCTGCAGCGCACCCCGCTGGGCGGCCGGCACTTCGAGTGCTACTCGGAGGATCCGCTGCTCAGCGGCGAGATCGCGGTCGGTTTCGTGGACGGGGTGCAGGAGCACGGCGTCGGCACCACGGTGAAGCACCTGGTGGGCAACGACTTCGAGACCGACCGGATGACCGTCGACGTGCGGATCGGCGAGCGGGCGCTGCGCGAGCTGTATCTGGCGCCGTTCGAGCGGGTGGTGGCGGCCGGCGGCTGGGGTGTGATGAGCGCCTACAACGGCGTCAACGGCGAGCCGATGGCGTCGAACGGCCGGCTGCAGTCGGACATCCTCAAGGACGAGTGGGGCTTCGACGGCATCGTGGTCTCCGACTGGCGGGCGGCCCGGGAGACGGTTCCCGCCGCGCTGGGCGGGCTGGACATCGCCATGCCGGCGCTGGAGAACCCGTGGGGGGCCAAGCTGGTCGCGGCGGTGCGGGCCGGCGAGGTGGCTGAAGAGCTGATCGACGACAAGGTACGGCGGGTGCTGCGCCTGGCCGGCCGGGTGGGCGTGCTTGACGGCGTACCCCCGGCGGTTGTTTCTTTCCCGCCGGACCTGGACGGCGACGCCGTGGCGCACGAGGTCGCGGCCCGGTCCTTCGTGCTGGCCCGCAACGAGCAGTTCACGCTGCCCCTGGAGCCGGCGGCGCTGACGAAGGTCGCCGTCATCGGGGCGCTGGCCACGGACGCCCGGGTGCTCGGCGGCGGCAGCGCCCAGGTGGTGCCGCCGCACGTGATCTCCCCGCTGGACGGCCTGAGCCGGGCGCTGTCCGGGGTGGACGTGGTGCACGCCGTCGGCGCCGACCCGCGTCCGTTCCTGCCCGCGCTGCCACAGCCGGCGTCGATCGAGCTGCTGGGCGCCGGGCACCGCTTCGACGTCGACACCGCCGCCGTGCGCTGGATCGGCGACCTGCCCGCGGGCCTGGACCCGGCCGTCGTCACAGGCCTGGAGATGCGCACGACGTTCACGCCCGAGCAGGACGGCGAGCACACCTTCGCGGTGTCCGGCTTCGGCACCTTCGACCTGCGGGTGGGCGCCCAGCAGCTGTACAGCGGCACGCTGCACCCGCCCGGCGCCACCCGCGCCGACCTGCTGCTCTCCCCGCGCGAGCAGCGGGCGGTGGCGAAGCTGACAGCCGGCGAGCCGGTCGAGGTCGTGCTGCGCCAGAGCATCCAGCCGGGCATGGCCCACACGGTCAGCGCGACGCTGGGCCACCTGGCGCCGGGCGTCTCGGCGGACAGCATGATCGAGGAGGCGGTGGCCCTCGCGGCGTCGTCGGACGTCGCGGTGGTCGTCGTGGGCACGACCGAGCAGGTCGAGTCCGAGGGCTTCGACCGCACGTCACTCTCGCTGCCGGGCCGGCAGGACGAGCTGGTGGTACGGGTGGCAGCGGCGAACCCGCGCACGGTCGTGGTGGTCAACGCCGGCTCGCCGGTGCTGCTGCCCTGGGCCGACGACGTGGCGGCGGTGCTGCTGACCTGGTTCCCGGGGCAGGAGGCGGGGGCGGCGCTGGCCGACGTGCTGCTCGGCGTCACCGAGCCGGGGGGCCGGTTGCCGACCACGTGGCCGCGCCGCGAGCAGGACTGCCCGATCCTTCAGGTGGTCCCCCGCGACGGCCAGGTGGCCTACGACGAGGGCGTCTTCATCGGCTACCGGGCCTGGCAGCGGGCCGGCACCACCCCGCTGTACGCCTTCGGCCACGGCCTGGGCTACACCAGCTGGCAGTACGAGACGCTGTCGGTGTCGGCCACCGAGGCGGTCGTGACCCTGACGAACACCGGCGCCCGGTTCGGCCGCGAGGTCGTCCAGGTGTACGCCGGTACGCAGGGCGAGTCGCCGGCGCCGGAACGGCCGGCCCGCTGGCTGGCCGGTTTCCACCCGGTCGAGGCCCACCCCGGCGAGACCGTGACCGTCCGTGTCCCCCTGCCGCCGCGCACCTGGCAGGTCTGGGACGAGGGCTGGCAGACCGTCCCGGGCCCGTACGAGGTGACCGCCGCGCACGCCCTCGACGACCCGCGGCTGACCGCCACCCTGTCGCTCTAGCCGCCGGCGCAGACGAAAGGGGCCACGACCGCTCGGCGGTCGTGGGCCCATTGGTGGGGTGGTCCGGTGGGGGTTACGATCCGCTTCAGGCCTTCGTTGTGGGGGGTGGTCCAGGAGACCG
>NZ_JBEZGQ010000746.1:0-4326 GCF_040650095.1 Actinoplanes sp. NPDC048791
GGCACGAACTCGCCGTCGATGAACAGGCCGTAGGACGGCGCGATGTCGACCACCGAGCGGGACTCGGGGGCCGGGGCGGTGAGCAGCAGCGGGTGGCGATCGCCCGCGCGCTGATCACCCGTCCGGCAGTGGTGTTCGCCGACGAACCGACCGGCGCGCTCGACACCCGCACCTCCCGGCAGGTGCTCGACCTGCTGCGGGCGCTGGTGGACGAGCACGGCCAGACGATCGTCATGGTGACCCACGACCCGGTGGCCGCAGCGATGGCCGACCGGGTGCTGCTGCTGGCCGACGGCCGGCTCGCCGGCGAGCTCACCGGGGCCGACGCGGGTGCCATCGCGGCCCGGATGACCATGCTGGAGTCGGCGTGCTGACCCGCGACCGGCTGGGCACGTTCGTCGCCGTGCTGCTCAGCACGGCCATCGTGGCGGCGGCGCTGCTGCTCTGGACGTCCTCCCGGCCCCGGGTTCCGGACCGGTTCGAGGAGCTGGGCGTCGTGGTGCAGAGCCCGGCCGCGACGAATCCCGCTGAGTTCTTCGCCGAGCCGGTGCCCTGGCCCGCCGCCACGGCCCAGGAGCTGGCGGATCGGCTGGGCAAGCTGCCGGGGGTGACGGCCGTCGTGCAGGACCGGCCGTTCTACGCGCAGCCGGTCCGCTCCGGGCGGCCGGTCCCCGGCCTGACCACGGGGTACGGCTGGAGCGCGGGCGCGGCACGGCTGGTCGCGGGGACACCGCCGACCGGGGAACGGGACGTGGTCGTCGGCAGTGATCTGCGGGTGCCGATCGGCCACGAGGTCACGGTGCTGACAGCGACCGGGCCGACCTCGTGGCGGGTCACCGGCCACGTCGAGGGCTCGGCGGTGCTCGTGGCCGGGACCGTCGCGGCCCGGCTGCAACCGGGCGTCCGGGCGATCGGGCTCGGCGGCGATCCCGACCCGGCCGCTGTGCGTGCAGTCGTCGGGAGTGCCGGAACGGTGCTGACCGGCGCGGGGCGTGGGGCTCTGGAGCCACGTGCCGATGCCCGCCTGCGCTGGATCGGCACGCAGGTGCTGACCGCGACCGTGGCGCTGGCCGGCTTCGCCTGCGTTTTCCTGGTCGCCTCGACCTCGGCCTTCGGGGTCAACCAGCGCCGCCGTGAGATCGGGCTGCTGCGGGCGGTCGGGGCGACGCCGCGGCAGATCCGATCCACTCTGTACCGGTCGGCCCTGCTGGTGGGCGGGGTGGCTGCCGCGCTGGGTGTGCTGCTTGGCGCGGTGCTGGCGCTGGTGCTGGACGGGTTCCTGGTCGACGCGCGCTTCCAGCCGGTCGGGTTCACCGTGCACTGGGAGCCGTGGGCCCTGGCCGTGGCGTTCCTGGCCGGGCCGCTGGTGTCGTTGCTCGGTGCGGCGGCTTCGGCCCGCCGGGCATCACGGATCGGCCCGTTGGAGGCCCTGCGAGTCGCTGAGGTCGAGGACCGGCCGATGTCCCGCTCGCGCTGGATCGCCGGTCTGACGGCAGCCGCGATCGGTGCCGCCGCCGGCCTCTACACCGCGACCGCGGCGGATGTCACCGACATGGCCCAGTTCGCGCTGCTCGGGGCCATGGCGCTGGTCGTGGCGGCGGCCCTGCTGGCTCCCGCGGTCGTTCCGCTGCTGGTCCGGCTGTTGCTGTGGCCGGTCACCGGCATCACCGGATCGTTGGTCCGCGAGAGTGCCCTGACCGGGGTCCGGCGCACGGCCTCGACCGCCGCGCCGGTGCTGCTCACCGTGGCCTTCGGGGTCTTCATCACCGGCACGGTCCAGACCTCGACAGCGGCCTACGCGGTCCGCCGGGCCGCCACTGTGGACACCGGAACCGTGCTGATTCCGAACGGCACGCCGGGTCTGACCGACGCCGCGGCGCCCGGCGCGCCGCTACCGACCCAGGTGTACGTGGCCGGCGCGTCGGTCGCCGTCGTCGGGTTGCCCACTCAGTCGCCTGGCACCGCACTGGTGAGCCCGGACGCTGCCGAGAAGTTCGGCGACAGCGTCACAGTCACCTACGCGGACGGGGTACGGGAAACGCTGCGGATAGCCGGCGAAGCACCGGCGGGCCCGATCCCGGCGGAGCTCGTGCTGGCCCGTGACGTCGTCCGGGACCACGACAAGTCAGCGCTGGCCCCGGCCGCGTTCACCGCCGCAGCCCCCACCACACCGGGGGCGGAGCTGGTCTCCGTGGCCACGTACGCCGAGCGGGCCGACGCCGAGGAGGACCGCCTGGTCTGGTCGTTCACGCTGCTCCTGCTGGTCATGTCCGCCGGCGCGGGAGCCCTGGCCGTGGCCAACACCCTGCTCATGTCCACCCGCCACCGCGTACGCGACTACCGCGTCCTGCGCCTGGCCGGAGCCACCCCACGCCAGGTCGCCCTCACGGTGGCCCTGGAGTCGACCCTGGTCGTGGCGATCGGTTCCCTGCTGGGCGGCGCGACCGCGATGCTGGCCCTGCTCGGCTCGGCCGGCTCCCTGGCCGCCCAGGTCGGTGCCGAGATCAGCGTGATCGTGCCCTGGCCGCTGATCTCGGCGATCGTCGCCGCGTGTCTCGTGCTCGCTCTGGTGGCGAGCACTCCGTCCGCCCTGCGCGCCCGGCCGTCGAGGTGAAGCCGCTAGAGAGCAGCCTCGGCGGCCGCCAGGAGAGCGTCGTTCTCCTCCGGCGTGCCGATGGTGATGCGGACACCGTCGCCCTGGAACGGCCGGACGATCACGCCCCGCTGCTCGCACGCCGCGCCGAAGGCCATCGCCTGGTCGCCCAGCGGCAGCCAGACGAAGTTGGCCTGGCTGGCCGGAACGTCCGGGTACAGCTTGCGCAGCGCCTCGGTGACCCGCTCCCGTTCGCTGATCACCAGCGCGCAGCGGCGGACCACCTCCTGCTCGGCGTCCAGCGCGGCCAGCGCCGCCGCCTGGGCCACCAGACTGGTGGAGAAGGGAGTCAGCACCTTGCGGATCGCCGCGGCCACCTCCGGCTGGGCCACCAGGTAGCCGATCCGCAGCCCGGCCAGGCCCCACGCCTTGGACAGCGTGCGCAGCACGACCACGTTCGGCCGGTCGCCGTAGGTCACCAGGCCGTCCGGGACCTGGTCGTCCGTGACGAACTCGCGGTACGCCTCGTCCAGGACCACCAGCACATCCGACGGTACGGCGTCCAGGAACCGGTCCAGTTCCGCCTTGCGCACACTCGTACCGGTGGGGTTGTTGGGGCTGCAGACCAGCACCAGGCGGGTCCGGTCGGTGATCGCCTCGGCCATCGCCGCCAGGTCGTGGCCGTGGCCCGGGGTGTTGGGCACGCGGATGCTGGTCGCGCCCACACCGGCCGAGATGATCGGGTACGCCTCGAACGACCGCCACGAGTAGACGATCTCGTCGCCCGGCAGGCAGGTTGCTTTGGCCAGGTGCTCGGCCAGGGCCACCGAGCCGCAGCCGGTGACGATCCGGTCGGGGCTGACGCCGTACCGCTCGGCCAGGCGGTCCCGCAGCTCCAGCACACCCATGTCGGGGTAGCGGTGCGACTGGGTCATCGCCGCCGCCACCGCCTCCGGTACGCCGGGCAGCGGCCCGAACGGCACCTCGTTGCTGGCCAGCTTGATCGCCTCGGCGATACCCAGCTCACGGGCCAGGTCGGCGACGCTGCGGCCGGGCACGTACGCCGGCAGCGCCTCCAGGTCGGCGCGGGTCAGCCTGCTCATCTCTTCCCTCCGGTGGAGTCGTCGGCGTTCTCGGGCGCCTTCACAGGCTGCTCCCGATGGCCGGGTGGCACGGCGACGACCACGGTCGCGGCCGACTTGTCGTGCAGGGCTTGGCGCAGTTGCTGATCGAAGAGCACCGAGCCGGAGTCGACGAGCTGCGCCACGAAGCCCAGCCCGTAGCAGCTCCACAGCGGCGTCCACATGCCGAGCCGGGCCCACCGGCCGAACGCGCGACCGAAGCCGAGCGGTTCGGTGTTCTCCAGCTTCACGACCTTGACCTGCAGCAGCCGCTTACCGAGGGTCTGGCCGCTGTTGGCCAGCGCCGGCACCTCGTAGGCGAACCACAGGGCGGTGGCTATGACGAGCATGGTCAGGATGAGGTAGCTGGAACGGGCCGAGGCGGGCTGCGGACTGGTGAACGGGTCGGCCATGGTGGCGCGGAAGATCGGCTCGACCTCGAGCCACCACTGGTACGCCAGCCAGCCGTTGAACAGCACGTTGAGGATCAGCACGGCGACGATGTCGATCAGCCGGGCGACCAGGCGGCGGCCCAGGCCGGCCAGGGGCTGGCCGTGCGGGCGGGCCTGCACCTGGTAGGCGTAGGCGTGCGGGGGCCCCCAGCCGGGCGGC
>NZ_JBEZGQ010000747.1:0-4324 GCF_040650095.1 Actinoplanes sp. NPDC048791
TGCTGATCGAGCGCGTCGTCGGCCCGCCGTCCCGGGTGGCGATCGCCGCCCAGCGCACCGACGGGCCCACGGTGTAGACGTCCTTGTCGGTCAGCCGGAAGTCGTCGGCCGCCGCCGCGTCGAACCAGGCCTGGTATGCCGCCGCCGTCGCGCCGTGGATCGCCCGGTACGGGGTCGCCGTGTGCGCCCCGCCGGTCGCGCCCGGATCGGCCAGCCAGACCGCGGCGTAGCGGGCCTGCCCGGCCAGCTCGTAGCCGTCGACCGAGATCAGGCGGTAACCCTTGGCGTCGTACTCGTCGGCGTGCTGCTGGTATTCGGCGCCGGTCATCCGGATGTGGCTGATCCAGGACCGCTTGTCCGGGTTGGCCGTCCAGACCGAGGCGTAGCGCGGTTGGCCGTTGTCGAGCCAGCCGGAGACCTTGGTCATCCGGTAGCCGGCCTGGCTCAGCTCGTCGAAGCGGGTGGTGAACGCGGCGAACGTCTGCCCGTGGGTGGCGGCCCAGGGCGTGCCGTCGGTGTTGCGGACCCAGGTGCTGGCGTAGGCCGTACCGGTGTCGCCGCGGTGGCCGTTGACGTCGACGAGCCGGAAGCCGTCGGCCTTGGTGGTGTCGACCAGGGCCTGGTATCCGGCGGCCGGGGTCGCGCGGTGCGAGCGCCAGTCGCGCCCGTCGCGTTCCCAGATGGTCGAGTAGTACGGGCCCTGGGCCAGGAAGTCGTCAGCGGCCCGGCACAGGCGTTGCTCCGCGGCGGCCCAGTCGAAGCTGCCCCACGCGTGCTGGTTGGTCAGCAGCACCACGTTGAGCCCGTTGACGCAGCGGGCCGCCACGGTCTGGGTCGCCGCCAGCCGGCCGTTGTGCGAGTACGCGATCTTCGTGCCGGCCGGGAAGTTCCAGTAGGTCTCCGCCGTCCGCGGGGTGCCGAAGTTCCACCAGTGCGCGTAGAACGTCGCCACCGCCGAGGCGGACATGGACAGCCCGCCGTGCGCGGCCATCGACTCCAGCACCCAGCCACCGTCGGCGTAGCAGCGCCGCTGCCCGGCCTCGCCGGCGAACGTGCTGATCGGCACGTTGGCGTTCCAGTTCTTGTCGACGCACCAGTACGCGGGCTCACGAGTGTTACGGGTGAGCCGCTTGGTACGCGACAGCACCACATCGGCGGACGCGATCCCGAGCGGGGCCAGCAGCCGCTGATAGACATAGTCGCGGTACGGCAGCCCGCCGGCCTTCTCGATCACCAGTCCCAGGATCAGGTATCCCAGGTTGGAGTAGTGGTACTCGGCGCCGGGGGCCGCGTCGAGCCCCAGCCCGAGCATGAACTCGGTGAAGTCGCGCGGCGTCGGTGGCGCGTTCAGCTTGCGGGCCTGGTAGACCTCCCACGCGCGGAACAGGTAGTCGGTGGTCTTGTTGTTGTCGAAGCCGCCCCGGTGCCCGACAAGGTCCTTGACCCTCAGGTCGGCGATGCGTTCGTCGAAGCCGTCGGGCAGGTTGACCGTCAGCACGCAGTTGGCCGGGCCGCCCTTGACGCAGAACACGTAGTCGGTCTTCTCGAGCAGGTCCCGTTCGTCGAGGTCGTGGATCGCCGCCGCGGTGAGCGGCTTGGTGATGCTGGCGATGCGGAACAGCTCGTTGTCCGGGGTCGCCGGGCCGAGGTCGGTGATGGCACCGGGCGGGGCGTTGCGGGCCCACCACGGGCCCACCCGGCCGTAGCCCTGGTCGTAGATGGTGCCGCACTCGTTGGCCACGGCGAGCGACGCCGTCATGAAGCCCCAGTCCTGCATCATCTTGGTGACCTGGGCGTCGAAGCCGGCGAACCGGGACTCGGCGAAGGCCGGCACCTCGCAGCCCAGCTCGCGCTGGCGGTAGAGCGGCGGTGCGGCGCCGTCGGTCAGCACGGCCGCGGGTGGTTGCCCGGACGCCTCGACGCGGATCGCGTCCGCGCCGGCCGGCGGTGGAGTCACCTCCTCGCCGGGCCGCATCCGGTCGCCTGCCTTGTGCAGCAGGTCGCGGACGGCGCGGACGGACTGTTGGAGCCGGCCGGGATCAGGCTCCGCGATGGGAGCGGCGGGGGCCGGGGCTGCGGCGAGCCCCAGCCAGAGGATGGTCGCGGCGGCGACGGCCAGACCTTTTCGCGTACGCATGCAAGTGCCTCCTGGGTCGAGGAGCGGGTTCGTCCCAGGAGGCGTACCAGGGTTGAGCAGGCCGGACGGGCGAGTTCCGCGCTGAGCGGACGCACGCCGGGGCCGGTGGTGCCGGTGGCTACTGCCGGTAGGTCTCGAGGAAGCGGCGCAGCCGGTCGGTGGCGTCGTCGAGCACGTCGACCGGGGCCAGGAAGACCATCCGCAGGTGGTCCGGGGTGGGCAGGTTGAAGCCGGTGCCGTGGGAGAGCAGCATCAGCTGCTGCTCCAGCAGGTCGATGATCATTTTCTGGTCGTCGCGGATCTTGTGGACCTCGGGGTCCAGCCGGGCGAACAGGTACAGCGCGCCGGCCGGCCGGACGCAGTCGACGCCGGGGATCTCGTTGATCTTGCGCCAGGCGTGGTTGCGCTGTTCGTAGAGGCGCCCGCCCGGGCGGATCAGCGTGGTGATGCTCTGGAAGCCGCCGAGCGCGGTCTGCACGGCGTGCTGGGCCGGCACGTTGGGGCACAGCCGCATGTTGGCCAGCAGTTGCAGGCCTTCCAGATACTCCGACGCGTGGGTGGTCGGCCCGCTGACCGCCATCCAGCCGGACCGGAAGCCGGCCGCCCGGTACGCCTTGGACAGCCCGCTCATGGTCAGCACGAGCAGGTCCGGCGCGAGCGCGGCGGCACATTCGTGCTTGGCGTCGTCGTACAGGATCTTGTCGTAGATCTCGTCCGCCAGGACCAGCAGGTTGTTGCGCCGGGCGATCTCCAGCAGGCCCAGCAGGGTCTCCCGCGAGTAGACCGCGCCGGTGGGGTTGTTCGGGTTGATGATCACGATGGCCCGGGTGTTCGGGGTGACCTGGGCGGCCACGTGCTCCAGGTCGGGCGCCCAGTCCTGGGTCTCGTCGCAGCGGTAGTGCACCGGCCGCCCGCCGCACAGCGTCACCGCGCCGGTCCACAGCGGATAGTCCGGGCTCGGCACGAGCACCTCGTCGCCGGTGTTCAGCAGCGCCTGCAGCGACATCACGATCAGCTCGGAGACGCCGTTGCCGAGGAACACGTCGTCCGGTTGCACACTCTCGACCCCGAGGGTCTGGTAGTACTGCGCGACGGCGACCCGGGCGGAGTAGATGCCGCGCGCGTCGCTGTAACCCTCGGCGTCGCCCAGGTGCATCACCATGTCGGCGACGATCGGCTCCGGTGTGCTCAGTCCCCAGGGCGCCGGGTTGCCCAGGTTGAGCTTG
This sequence comes from Actinoplanes sp. NPDC048791, assembly GCF_040650095.1. NCBI lineage: Bacteria > Bacillati > Actinomycetota > Actinomycetes > Micromonosporales > Micromonosporaceae > Actinoplanes > Actinoplanes sp. NPDC048791. The sequence continues at coordinate 3,364 of NZ_JBEZGQ010000747.1, forward strand.
AGGATGCGGTGCCCCGCGGCCTCGAGCTCCTGGGCGCGGCGCAGCACCGGGCCACGGATGTCGTACCGGACGTTCTTGAGCCTGCTCGCCTGCTCGACCATGCGGCCCAGCCTAAGCCTGTCTAGGCCAGGTCGGCGGCCAGCAGCTCGGGTCCGGTGACCGGCGCCACCGGCGACGCGGCCAGGGTGAACCAGAAGACGCTGCCGCCGCCCGGGTTGGCCTCGACGCCCAGCTCGCCGCCGTGCAGGGCGACGATCTTGCGGCAGACGGCCAGGCCCAGCCCGGTGCCGGGGAAGCCCTCGGCCGCCGGCGCACGGTGGAACGGCGCGAAGATCCGGGTGCGCTGCTCCTCCGGTACGCCGATGCCGCGGTCGGCGACCTCGATGCGGACCAGGCCGGGGGCGTGGTCGCGGGCAGCCACGGTCACCCGGGCGGCCGTACCGTGCCGGACGAAGCGCACCGCGTTGTCGACGAGCTGGCTGAGCAGCTCACCGAGCAGGTCGGGGTCGGCGGTGACCGCGGGCAGCTCGCCCACGTCGATGCTGGGTCGTTCGCCGTCCACGTGGTCGAGGCGCGCGGCCACGACACCCAGGGCCAGCCCGCCGGTGTCGACCGGCACGAGCTTGAGGGCGGCGTCGTTCGTGGTCGAGTAGGTCAGCAGGTCGTCCACCAGCGTCAGCATCCGGCCGGTGCTGCGCCCGATGCGGTCCAGGAAGCCGCGCGTGGCCGGGGCGAGCGACGGGTCGCCGTCCTCCAGCAGCAGCTCGGTGAAGCCGGCGATGGTGTGCAGCGGGGCGTGCAGGTGATCGGAGGCCGCCCGGGCGAAGCCGACCAGTTCCTCCTCCTGCTCGCGCAACTGCTGCTCGGCGGCCAGCGCCTGCTGCCGCAGCCTCTGCTGGACCTCCTGCGCGCGGGCCAGCTCGGCCCGGTGCCGGTCGAGGTCGGCGCGGCGCTCGGCGGC
>NZ_JBEZGQ010000748.1:0-4319 GCF_040650095.1 Actinoplanes sp. NPDC048791
CGGCCTCGTCGATCACCCGGGGTGAGGGCGCCGGCGGCAGCGGTCGCGGCCTACACCGCCCCGGCCCAGTCGCGGCTCGAGGTCCGCGGCGGCTCCCGCTTCCCGGCCGAGGGCCTGGCCGAGCTGGTACGGCAGGCAGCCCAGCGCCTGTCCCGGCTGCCCGAGGATCAGTGGTACGCCGAGGTCCGGCCGCTGGCGCGGCACATCGCGGACACCGGCGACCTGCGCCCGGTCAACGATCTGCTCGGCGTGCTCACCGAGGCGGGCTGTGACCACCCCACCGTGCTCGACGCGCTGAGCGAGCCGATCGTGCCCATCGAGGCCTGCTGGATGGTGGAGACGCTGGCCGGTGCGCTGCCCGGCAGCCTGCTGCGCCGTCACGTGTGAGGCACCGCCTGGCTAGGGTGACGGTGTGTCAGTACCCCTGGGGAGGTCTTGGTGAACGGCGGCCTGTACCGGAGCGCGCACGCGGCGAGCGACGGTGACCCGCAGTCGTCCGACGGCGCGATCCTGATCTCCGTCGACGGCTCGGCCCCGACCGCGGCCGGTGACGAGGCGTTGCCGCCGGAGGACGTCCCGCCCACCGGCGGCGGCACCGAGGGCGGCAGCACGGCCGGCAACAGCGCCATCATGGCGGCCGGCAGCCTGGTCAGCCGGATCATCGGCTTCGTCCGCAACATGCTGATCGGCATGACGCTGGGCGCCGGCATCGGTGACGCGTACACCAGCGCCCAGTTCCTGCCGGGGCAGATCTACGAGCTGCTGCTCGGCGGCATCCTCTCCAGCGTGCTGATCCCGTTGCTGGTCCGGCGGCGCAAGGCCGACCCGGACGGCGGGCTGCTGTTCACCCAGCGGCTGCTGACCTTCGCGGTCGTGACCCTCGGTCTCGCAACGGCGCTGGTGGTGACCGCCGCGCCGCTGATCACCTACATCCAGTCCGGCGACAACACCTCGCCCGCCTACCGGAACCTGGTCACGGCGTTCGCGTGGCTGATCCTGCCGATCATCTTCTTCACCGGCCTGTCCGCGATGATCAGCGCGGTGCTCAACGTCCGCGGGCACTTCGCCGCGCCGATGTGGGCGCCCATCCTCAACAACCTCGTTGTCATCGCCACCTGCGGCGTCTTCATCCTGGTCTTCGGCACCACCAACGGCTTCCGCCCCGAGGACATGACGCCCGGGCGGATCCTGCTGATCGCCGGCGGCACGCTGCTCGGCATGGTCGCCCAGGCCGCCGGTCTACTGCCGGCCCTGCGCAAGGTGGGCTTCGCCTGGAAGTGGCGGTGGGCGCCGCGCTCGCTCGGCCTCGGCGAGGTGGGCCGGCTGGCCGGCTGGATGCTCTGTTACGTCGGCGCCAACCAGCTGGCCGTCTTCGTCGTGGTCCGCGTCCTGAACGGCGTCTCGGGCAAGAACAACGCCAGCGTGCTCGCCTTCAACAACGTCTACCTGCTGACGATGATGGCGCACGGCATCATCGGCGTCTCGGTGATGACCGCGCTGCTGCCCAAGATGAGCGCCGCCGCCGCCGAGGGCCGCTACGCCGACGTCAGCGCCGACCTCAGCCGCGGCATCCGCCTGACGGTCACCGCCCTGGCCCCGATCGCCGTCGCGTACGGCGTGCTCGGTGTGCCCATCGCGGTGACGCTGTTCCAGGGTGGCGCCTTCACCTACGAGGACGCGTTCGCCACGGGCACGGTCCTGGTGGTGGCGGCCTTCGCTGTGATCCCGCTCTCTGTCAGTTACCTGTGTACTTATGCCTTCTATTCACTGCAGGGCAACAAGACGGTGGCACTGATCAACGTGCCCGTCGTTCTGCTGCGGATCGCCGGTTACTTCGTGCTCGCCGAGATGCTGTCGGAGTCACTCGCGGCCGCCGGCATGACCGCCGCGAACGCCCTGTCCTATCTGCTGTCCGCGGTGATCTCGCTGGCTGTCCTGCGCCGCCGGATCGGCCGGCTCAACCTCGGCTCGGTGGCCAAGTCCCTGCTGAAGGTGCTCGTGGCGGCCGTCGTCGCGGGCGCGGCGGGCCTGCTCGTCGTGCACCTGCTGCCCGGAGGTGACACGCCCGGGCGATTGACAGCGGCACTTCAGGTCTTCGCCGCCGGCGGCGTGATCATGATCGTCTACCTGGCCACCGCGGCGCTACTGCGGGTGCGGGAGATCAACCAGGTCGTCGGCATGGTGCGGCGCAAACTCGGGCGCTAGCGTGTGGAAAACCTGTGGATAAATCTCTGAACAGGTAATTTTCGGTCCCCGAGCGGCGGAAACGGTCCTGGCGGGCGGTGTCGGACGAGTGCCGCGGCGGGGGATGACGTGTAGGTCACTGGCTCGGGGCGGGTAAGGTCGTGGTCGACACGTGCGGACCCACCGAGGGAGGACGGGTGACCCAGGTCGGCGAAGGCCACGAGACCGCGGCCGATGAGGCCGGACCGGTCATGACCTTCGGTGCACCCACCGTCGGTGAGATCCTGGCCGAGCGGTACCAGCTCGAGGAACACGTCAACAACGACAGCGCGGGCCGGCAGGTCTGGCGCGGCATAGACGTGATCCTCCGGCGCCCCGTAGCCGTCGTGCTGCGGTATCCCGGCGGCGACTCCGCGACCGAGATGCTGCAGGCAGCGGTCGACGCGAGCCGCGTCATCCACCCCAACCTGGTCGGCGTCTACGACGCGATCGACGAGGGCTCCCGGGCCTACGTGGTGCGCGAATGGGTCGACGGCGAGGCGCTGCGCGAGCTTGTCGCGCAGGAGGGCCCGCTGGATCCGGCCCGCGCCACGGCGATCGCCCACTCCATCGCCGACGCGCTGGCCGCGGTCCACGCCACCGGCATGGTCCACGGCAACGTGCATCCCGGCACCACTCTGATCGGCGACGACGGCCGGGTCGTGCTCGCCGACGCGCGGGCCGACTCCGCCGACAGCACCGAGACGGACGTGCGCTCGGTCGGTGGCATCCTCTACTTCTCGCTGACCGGTCACTGGCCGCACGCCGAGATCAGAGGCTCGGCGCTGCCCGACGCGATGCGCGACAGCAGCGGCGCGGTCATCCCGCCCCGGCAGATCCGCGCCGGCGTCCCGGCCTATCTCGACGATCTGACCATGGACCTGCTCGACAAGCGGGTCGCGTCCCCCGAGGCCGACGCGCTCACCGCCGAGCTGGCCCGGCTGGACTCCGCCGACGACGAGTACGAGGACGTCGGCCCGCTGCGCTTCACCCAGGGCACCTCGGCCGAGCCGGTCCGCAGCACCCGCAAGATCGTCATCGGCATCGGCGCGCTGGTCGTCATCGCCGTGATCGGGCTGGTCTTCGGCATCCAGGCGATCAGCAAGTCGGGCGACGACACCCCGTCGACCACCCAGGCCAACACCGCGCCGCAGGATCCCGCGGGCGGCAACACGGGCACGGGCAACACCGACAACGAGGCCCCGGCCGCCGCCCCCAAGAAGATCGCCCTCACCCCCGACATGGTCCGCATCGTCGACCCGCCGGCCGGTGACCGCACCGACGAGGGTGAGGCCGCCTACACCGTCGACGACGACAAGGACACGGTCTGGAAGACCTCGGGCTTCCTGCAGGCCAAGTTCTACAACAAGCCCGGCATGGGCCTGCTGATCAACCTGGGCACGCCCCGCACCGTCAGCGAGGTCCGCGTCGAGACCTCGTCGCCCGGCATCGCGATGGACATCCGGACCGGCACCAGCGACCCGGGCAACAGCTCCGAGGGCGACGAGAAGATCGTCGAGACCTACAAGAAGCTGGGCGACGGCGACACGGCCAAGACCGACGGCAACAACGCGGTGTTCCCGCTCTTCGACGAGAACCAGAAGTACCAGTACATCCTGGTCTTCATCACCGAGCTGCCCCGGGACAGCGACGGCAAGTACCGCGCCGAGATCAGCAAGGTCGAGGTCTACGGCAACTGACAGGGTGACGCACCCACCCTGTCGCCCTTCTCGACTAGATTGCTGGGCGTGACTTCCGGCGACGCGCAGAGCGGCCCGTCCGCCCCGGACAACCCCGGGCGGACGGATGCGGAGCTGCTGCGCGCCCACGTCGACGGGGATCCGCAGGCGTTCAACGACCTCATCCGCCGGCACCGCGACCGCCTCTGGGCGGTGGCGCTGCGTACGATCGGCGACCGCGAGGAGGCCGCCGACGCGGTCCAGGACGCGCTGCTATCCGCACACCGCGGCGCCGCCAAGTTCCGCGGCGAATCCGCGGTGACCACATGGCTGCACCGGATCGTGGTGAACGCCTGCCTGGACCGCATCCGCCGCCGCCAGGCGCACCCGACGGTCCCGCTGCCGGACGGCACCCGC
>NZ_JBEZGQ010000749.1:0-4309 GCF_040650095.1 Actinoplanes sp. NPDC048791
CTCTGGTGCCCGCCGCCTTCGCCGGGGTGGACGTCGCCGAGCTGATCGACCAGGCCGAGCTGTTCGCACCGTCGCTGGCCGGCGACGACGACAATCCCGCCCTGGCCCTGGGGGTCGCCCTGGCCGCCGCCGAGCGGATCCTGCTCGTCCCCGACGGCTCCGGCCTGGAGCTCGGCGAGTGGGCCGCCGACCTGCTCACCGGGGGCCTCGGCCTGCCGGTGACCACTGCCGGGACCCCGCAGGACGCGCCCGGCGACGCTCTCACGGTGACCTACGGCGGCAGTCTGGCGCCGGCCGCGGTGCTGGCCGACGCCACCGGCCCGATGGTGGCCGTCAACGGCCCGCTGGGCGCCCACCTCCTCGCCTGGCCGTACGCGGTCGCGATCGCCGCGCACGTACGCGGCGTGGACCCGTTCCGTGACTTCCCCGCCGAGACCGCCGATCCCGAGCCCACGACACCGTCCTTCGTCGAGGGCGCCGTGGAGATCTTCACCACTGGCTCCGCCACGGACCTCGCCGGCGCGCTGTGTGAGCTGCTCGCCGACGTGGACGATCAGCTCCACATCCAGGCCTTCCTGGACCGCACCGGCGACGCCGAGGTGGCCCGGTTGCGTCCGCTGCTGTCCGCCGCGTGCGGCCGCCCGGTGGGCTTCGGCTGGGGCTCGTACCACCGCGGCGGCCCGCTGCACGGCTCGTTTCTGCAGATCACCGGCACGGTCACCGGCGACGTCGCAGTGCCGGGCCAGGAGCACACGCTCGGCGAGCTGCAGGCGGCCCGGGCCGCCGGCGACCGTCAGGCGGTGGCGAGCCGGGGCCGACCGCTGCTGCACCTGCACCTCACCGACCGGCCCGGCGGCATCCGCCAGGTCCTCACCGCCGCCGAGATGTTGCGGCACTGACCCTTGGCCGTAACGCTGCGGGTCACCAAAAAGCTGGCAGGATGGGACTCGTGGGCAATCCGCTTCGTACCGCACAGGACCGACGGCTTCCCAGGATCCCCGAGCCCTGCGCTCTGGTGATCTTCGGAGTCACGGGCGACCTGTCCCGAAAGAAACTCATCCCGGCGGTCTACGACCTGGCCAACCGGGGTCTGCTGCCGCCCGGCTTCGTGGTCCTGGGCTTCGCCCGCCGCGACTGGGGCGACGGCGACTTCGAGTCGCTGGCCTACGAGGCGGCCAAGAAGGGCGCCCGGACCCCGTGGCGTGAGGACGTCTGGACCAGGCTGGCCAGCCAGTTCCAGTTCGTGCCGGGCTCGTTCGACGACGACGCCGCCTTCGACCACCTGGCGACCACGCTGGACGACCTGCGTGAGCGCAACGGCATCGCGGGCAACGCCGCCTTCTACTTCTCCATCCCGCCGGCCGCGTTCCCGCTGGTGCTCAACCAGCTGGCCCGCACCGGGATGGCCGACAACGCCAAGTCCGGCGGCTGGCGCCGGGTGGTGGTCGAGAAGCCGTTCGGCAACGACCTGAAGACCGCGATGGCGCTGAACAAGCTGGTCGACGAGGTCTTCACCCCGGCCGACGTGTTCCGCATCGACCACTACCTCGGCAAGGAGACGGTCCAGAACATCCTGGCCCTGCGCTTTGCGAACAACCTGTTCGAGCCGGTGTGGAATTCCAAGTACGTCGACTCGGTGCAGATCACCATGGCCGAAGACGTCGGCATCGGCACCCGGGCGGCGTTCTACGACGCCTCCGGCGCCGCCCGCGACGTGCTGCAGAACCACCTGCTGCAGCTGCTCGCGCTGGTGGGCATGGAGGAGCCGACGAGCTTCGACCCCAATGACGTACGCGCCGAGAAGCTGAAGGTCCTCAAGGCCATCAGCCTGCCCGCCGACATCGCCAAGGGCTCGGTCCGCGGGCAGTATCTGCCCGGCTGGGTCGCCGGTGAGCGCGCGGTCGGCTACCTCGAGGAAGCCAACATCCCGCCGGACTCCACCACGGAGACGTACGTGGCTGTCCGGCTCGGCATCCAGAACAGACGCTGGGCCGAGGTGCCGTTCTTCGTCCGCGTCGGCAAGCGGATGCCACGGCGGGTCACCGAGATCGCCATCATGTTCAAGAAGGCGCCGCACCTGCCGTTCGACCCGGCCGACGTGGAGATGCTGGGCAACAACCAGCTGGTCATCCGGGTGCAGCCGGACGAGGGCGTGGTGCTCAAGTTCGGTTCCAAGGTGCCGGGCACCACGATGGAGGTCCGCGACATCGCGATGGACTTCCAGTACGGCGAGGCGTTCACCGAGTCCAGCCCGGAGGCGTACGAGCGGCTCGTGCTCGACGTGCTGGTCGGCGACCGGACGCTGTTCCCGGACGCGGCCGAGATCGAGCAGAGCTGGCAGGTCATCGACCCGCTGGAGGCCGCCTGGGCCGGGACCAAGCCGGAGCCGTACCGCTCCGGTGAGTGGGGCCCGCGGGCGTCCGACGAGATGCTGGCCCGCGAGGGCCGCGCGTGGAGGCGAGCATGATCGGGCTTTGGGACACCACGGGTAACGAGGTCGTCAAGGCTCTGGCGGCCGAGCGGCGCAGCGCGGGTGGCGTGGCCAGCGGCCTCGCCCTGACGCTGGTCGCCGTCGTGGAGGAGAAGAAGGTCCGCGAGGCCGAGGCCGCCGCGACCATCGCGGCGTCCGCGCACCCCTGCCGCCTGCTCATCGTGGTCCGCTCGGACCTCGAGGGCCGCAGCCGGCTGGACGCGGAGATCGTGGTGGGCGGCCGGCTGGGCCCGGCCGAGGCCGTCGTCATGCGCATGTACGGCCGCCTGGCCCTGCACGCCGAGTCGGTCGTCATGCCGCTGCTCGCCCCGGACGTGCCCGTGGTGACCTGGTGGCACAGCGAGCCGCCGGACGTCATCGCCAACGACTTCCTGGGGGTGGTGGCCGACCGGCGCATCACCGACTGCAAGCTCGCGCCGGACCCGGTGGCCGCGCTGCGCCAGCGGGCCAAGGACTACGCCCCCGGCGACACCGACCTCACCTGGACCCGGATCACGCTCTGGCGCACCCTGGTGGCCGGCGCGTTCGACACCACCGACGAGCGGGTCACCGGCGCGACGATCGTGGCGCCGCTCAACGACCCGACCGCCGCGCTGATGCAGGGCTGGCTGAAGTCGCGGCTGGGCATCGACCCGGCGTGGGAGCACACCGACCGTTCGCCCCGGATGCACTCGGTGGAGCTCCAGTGCGCCAACGGTGACTGCGTCCGGGTCACCCGGGACGAGGGCACCGCGCTGTTCAGCCGCACCGGCCAGGAAGACCGGTACATGCCGCTGCCGAAGCGACCCGTCGGTGACGAGCTCGCCGAGGAGCTGCGCCGGCTGGACGCCGACCAGATCTACGGCGAGGCGCTGGGGGCCATGGCCGGTGTCGCGGGGCTGGACAGCAAGCCGGCTATGCGCGTACACGTGTGGAAGGACCCGATGCAGGCGGCCCAGGCGGGCGACGCGGCCGGTGCCTTCGCCGGCCCGGGTGGCTCCGCCGCCTGACGCTCTAAGATCGTGGGGGCCGCTCGCCGACTCGGCGGGTGGCCCCTTTCTCCGGTGACGAGGGGCTTCATGAGCGAGACCGTTGTGGTGGTGGTTCCCGACGCCGACATCCTGGCGTCGACGGTGGCGGCGCGGCTGGTCATCAAGATCATCGACGCGCAGGCCGGGCGCGGCTGGGCCAGCGTCGTGCTGACCGGCGGCCGGGTGGCGGCCAAGGTGCTGCGCTCGGTCAAGGAGCTGCCGGCCTCGGACGCGGTCGACTGGTCCCGGGTCGACCTGTGGTGGGGCGACGAGCGTTTCCTGCCCGCCGGTGACCCGGACCGCAATGAGACCCAGGCCCGCGAGGCGCTGCTGGACGCGCTGCCGCTGGTCCACGCCCGCGTGCACTCCATGCCCCCGTCCGAGGGCCCGGACGGCGACGACGACAAGGCGGCCGCCGCCCGCTACGCCCGCGAACTGGCCGCGGCGGCCAAGCCGGGCAGCTCCGAGCTGCCGCACTTCGACGTGCTGATGCTCGGCGTGGGCGAGGACGGGCACGTGGCGTCGATCTTCCCGGAGCACCCGGGCGGCTACGAGACCGGCACGGTCGCGGCGGTGCACAACAGCCCGAAGCCGCCGCCGACCCGGATCTCGCTGACCATGCCCACGATCCAGACGGCCGAGGAGGTCTGGCTGATCGCCGCGGGCAAGGACAAGGCGGCCCCGGTCGGCATGGCGATCGAGGGTGCCGGGCCCAAGCAGCTGCCGGCGGCGGGCGCGGTCGGCACCGACAAGAGCCCAGGGCATCAAGGGGAAACTGTGGACCATGAGGACAAGGTATGACCGCTAG
>NZ_JBEZGQ010000750.1:0-4303 GCF_040650095.1 Actinoplanes sp. NPDC048791
CCGGCGCGTGCCCACCTGGATCTGCACGTCGAGGACGTGGCGGCGCAGGCCGCCCGGGCGGTCGCGCTGGGCGCGGCGGTGATGCTCGACGACGGTGACCTGGTGGTGCTGCGTTCCCCCGCCGGGTTGCTGTTCTGCCTGGTGGCCTGGGGCGGCGAGGCGGTGCGGCCCGCCGGTGGGCGCAGCCTGGTAGATCAGCTGTGCCTGGACGTGCCGGTGGCCGGCTTCGACGCGGAGGCGGATTTCTGGGCCGCCCTGACGGGCTGGCCCCGGCGGGCGGGGTCGCTGCCCGAGTTCGATTTCCTGGTACGCCCGGACGGCATGCCACTGCGGTTGCTGCTGCAGCGCGTCGGCGGGAGCACGGCGGGTATGCACGTGGACCTGGCCTGTACGGACCGGCCGGCGGAGGTGGCGTGGCATCAGGAGCTCGGCGCCGAGGTGGTGGCGGTGCGCGAGCGGTGGACGACGCTGCGGGATCCGGCCGGCCGGGCGTACTGCATCACCGACCGGCCGGTGTGACCGCGCTACTGCCGGGCTCGGCTCTACTGGCGGGCGAAGTCCTCGCCGAGCAGCTCACGCAGGCGGCCCAGCGCGCGCATGCTCTGCATCTTCACCACCGACGACGACACCCCGAGGATCTCGGCGACGGTGTCGACGCTGTGGTCCTCCCAGTGCCGCAGCACCACGATGGCCTGGTCGCGTACCGGCAGGGTGGCCAGCGCCTGCATCAGTGTGATGTGCAGGTCGGTGGCGGATCCGTCCGGCTGACCGGGGCGGTCCGGCAGGTCGGCCAGGACGACCTCGGTGCCGCTGCGGCGTTTGCGCAGGTCGAACACGGCGTTCATCAGCACCCGGCGGCTGTAGGCCGGCAGGTCGGCGGTGCGCCAGATCCTCGGCCAGGCGGCGTACATCTTGGCCAGGGTCAGCTGCGTCAGGTCCTGCGCCAGATGCCAATCGCGGCACATCAGGTACGCGGTGCGCCGCAGCCGCGGCGTGGCGGCGGCGACGAACGTGGCGAACTCCTCGTCGCGGGCCGCGCGGTCCCGGCGCCACAGAGAGCTCACTTCGACCTTCCCGGGCAGGACTGGCCGACCAGGTCCTGGACCCCGGGACGGCCGCGGAACCGCGCGGCGAAGTCCCGGTATCCCGACGGCTGGGCCAGGTCCACCTGGAAGGACTGCGGCAGGTTGGCCGGTGAGACCGCGGCGACGAAGTCCGGGCTGTCGGCCCACAGCACCTTGAACCTCTCGTACGCCTGCTCGCGGCTCTCGAACCGCGTGTCGCGGACGACCGGGTCCTTCCAGAGCGCCTCGCTGAGGGTGTTGATCTGCCCGACGGTGATGTCGTCACGCAGGAACACCGAGACGGTCGCGGCGTTGTCCTGCACCGGCCACGTACAGGCGGCGCTCGCCGGCGGCATCAGCATCGCCGCCGGTGACACGAACGACGGCGGCGCGGCGGCCGGGGCCAGGGCGATGTTGAGGGCGATCAGGGTGCCGGTGACGACGGCGGTGGCGCTGCCCCCGATGAGCAGGCCCCGGCGCCGGCGGATCCGCCGGCCCTGGCTCATCGCCTGCTCGACCGGGTCACCCGGCGGGGGCAGGGGTTCGTCGTCGAGGGCTCGTTCGAACAGGCCTCGCAGGTTCTGCTGCACAGTGCGCGCTCCCGGCTGTGTGGTGGCTACTGCCCTGGATGACTGCCTGGGTGTGCGGATCGGTCACATGATGCCCGCTGCGGCCCTGATCCGGGACCTGGTGATCGGCCGGCCGGGCGCGCCTGCATGCTTTGTCGGTGGGGCCTGGTAGAACTACGGCATTGAAACACGCGTTCGAATCCACGTTGACCGACGAAAGGACGACCATGGCGACGGCGGCACGCACCGGTGTGCGAGGGCTCAGCACGGACGAGCTGCAGGTGATCCGCGACGGGCTCGCCGCGGGGCGGCGGCCGCGGGTGATGTTCACCGAGTCCGCGGGACAGATCGCCGGGCAGGTGGGGCAGGTCGTGGCCCTGACCGACCCGGCCGAGTCCGACGAGTGGGTGGTCGTGCGCTTCGGGCGCGACGAGCTGCCGTTCTCCCCCGGCGACCTGCAGGTGGCCCCCAAGGGCCCGGTGAAGAAGGCGGCCCCCGTGCCGCCGCAGCCGGCCAAGCCGGCCCCCGAGTTCGTGATCGACAAGCCCATCCCCGCGCCCACACCCCCGCCCGCGGCCACCCCCGCCCCCGCTGCGGCCCCTGAGCCCGCTCCGGCCGCGTCGGCTCCCGCCCCGCGCAAGGCGGCAGCCAAGACGGCCAAGCCCAAGCCACCGCCCAGCCTGACGGTCACCCTCGCCTACACCGACGGCGAGTGGACCATCGCCGCCAACCAGGGCTCCAAAGCCCTGGCCAAGCCGTACGTGGTGAAGCCGTCCGAGGCGATGAAGATCGTGCAGCTGGTCGACGTGCCCGGCGTGCAGGAAGCGGTCGAGCACATCGTGTCCGCCGAACGCGCCGAGGTCGAGCAGCAGGCCGAACGGCTGCGCGCCGAACTGGCCGAGATCGAGGCCCGCCTGGCGGAGCTGCGCGACGCGGGCTGACCGGCATGCGATCATGTCGCCTTGATGGAAGACACCTGGCGGGCGCCGTGGTTGTGGCGGGCGTTGCTGCGCACCTCGCGGATGGTCGTGCCGTTGCTGTGCCGGCTGCGCGTCTCCGGTGAGGTGCCGGCCGGGCTGCGGCACGGCCCGCTGATCCTCGCGGCCAACCACGTCAGCCCGATCGACCCGCTGATGCTGATGGCGGCGTGCAGCCGCGCCGGGATCGCACCGCGGTTCATGGCCACCGCCGGGCTGTTCACCGCCCCGGTGGCCGGCGCGATCATGCGGGCGTGCGGGCACCTGCGCGTCGACCGGCACACCGCCCAGGTCGCGCAGGCGCTGCCCGCCGCCGCCGAGGCGCTGCGGGCGGGGTCGGTGGTGCTGGTCTACCCGGAGGGCCGCATCGGGCTGGACCCGTGGATGTGGCCCGAACGCGGCAAGACCGGCGTGGCGAGGATGGCGGCGCTGTCCGGGGCACCGGTCATCCCGGTCGCGCAGTGGGACGCTCACCGGGTCCTGCCGTACGCGGCCCCGAAAGGCCTGGCCGGGTCCCTGCTCCGGACGATCCGGCAGCGGCCGGTGGTGCACGTGCGCTTCGGCGAACCGATCGACCTGTCGGGAATGACCGGCACGGCGGGCGCCCAGGCGATGCGGGCGACCGACCGGATCGTGGAGGGGATCGCGCAGACGCTGGCGCCGCTGCGCGCGGACGAGCTGGAAACACCCCGGCACATCGACAAGACCCGCCCACCGGACCTGAGCCGCGTCCGCGGCACCCGCTCCGCCGGCATCCGCCCCCACTGACCCGCGCCGGCTCCGAGCGCGGCCGCGTTCAGTTCGGTTTGATCTGGGCCAGCTGGGTGAGCAGTTGCACCAGCCGGTAGGCCTGCGCCACGTCCTCGGCCGTGAACGTGACCGTCCGGCCGCCCGGAGCCCGGCTCACCCCGGGAATCAGCGTCGCCACATCCACCGTGTAGGGCCCGTACAGGTCCACCTCGACCTTCAGCGGACCCGGCATGATCAGCAGCGGGACCTGGTCGTGCCGGCGGATCGCCTTCGCCGCTATCCGGTGCAGCCGTTCGCGGGCCTCGTCCGGGTGCAGGGCGATCGCCGCCGCCTGACCCAGCGCCTGCTTGACCGCCACCGTCGCCGCGCCCGGCACCAGCTCGAGCAGCTCCGCGCAGGCCACGTCGTCCCCGCTGATCAGGACCACCGGGGCGCCGTGGAAGCCGGCCAGGGCCGCGTTCAGGCCGATCTCACCCACCGGGCGCCCGTCGAGGCGCACATCCAGCACGGCGTCGCTGATCGTGTGGGCCAGCACAGCCGGGCCGGCACCGGACCGGGCGTGATACCCGACGAACAGCACCGCGTCGGTGTCGTCGTCGAGCCCGGCCAGCATCCCCAGCGGGCGGGGCTTGCCCCGGACCAGACGGGCGCGCCGGTCGAGTTCCTCCGGCAGCAGGTTGCGGAACGGCCCGTGCGCGTCGGCGACCAGCACCTCAGCGCCGGGCACGGCCTCCAGGACCCCGGCGACGGCCGCGTTGACCTCGGCGGTCATCAGCGCCCGGGACCGCTCGTAGTCGTAGCCGCCCGGGTTGGTCTCGCTGGGATGCACGATCCCCGAGACGCCTTCCAGGTCGGCCGAGATCAGAATTTTCATCGCCTGGCACCCTACGCGGCGCCCCGATCAGCCGGGGGTGCGGCGCTGGCGCAGGTACGCCAGCACGGC
>NZ_JBEZGQ010000751.1:0-4285 GCF_040650095.1 Actinoplanes sp. NPDC048791
GGGCCGGGGGGCAGCCGTGCTGGGCCGCGCGGTCAACGGCCACATCGCTGCGGCGGCCGCGCTGTTCGGCGACGACGAGGGTCGCGCCGGCACCCGCGACACCCTGCGCCGGCGCTACGACGCGGAGACCGCGTCGTCGCTGCTGAGCGCGGCGGGCCTCACGGTCGAGGAGATCCACGGGGTACGCGTACTCGCCGACCTCGTCCCGGCCGCCGTGGTCGAGGCGGACCCGCAGGCGATGCTGGAGCTGGAACTGGCCCTGGCCGCCCGCCCGCCGTTCCGCGACATCGCCTCCCAGCTGCACCTCTTCGCGCGGCGCCCATGACCGATCAGCTGCCCCCGGAAGCCTTCACCCCGGTCCGGCCCGCGTACGGCAGCGCCAGCCTGGCCGACCTGATGCCCAGTGTCTCCGCGGTGCTCGGCGTGCCCGGTGCCACGGATGTGCTGGGGCTGGGCGCCGAGCTCGACGGCGTGGACCGGATCGCGGTGCTGCTGGTCGATGGGCTGGGCACGTACCAGATGCCGGTCGCCGCGGCCTGCGCCCCGATCCTGGGTGAGCTGCCCGCCCGGGCCCTGACCTCGGGTTTTCCCTCCACGACCCCGGTCAGCCTGGTCACCCTGGGCACCGGAGCACTGCCCGGCGCGCACGGCATCCTCGGCTTCACGCTGCGCAAGCCCGACGGCGGCATCCTCAACCACATCAGGTGGGGCGACGACCCCGACCCGGCCAAATGGCAGCCGCAACCGACCCGCTTCGAGACGGCGATGGCGGCCGGCCTGCCCGTCACCCAGGTGACCCGGCCGGAGTTCGAGGGCACCGGCCTCACCGTGGCAGCCAACCGGGGAGCCACCTTCTCCGGCGCCGCGGACCCGCTCGCCCTGTCCGACCGCATGCTGGCGGCCCTGTCCCGGCCCGGCCTGGTCTACGGCTACCACCCGGACCTCGATCACCACGGGCACGGCACCGGGGTCGACTCGCCGCCCTGGCAGGAAGCGGCCCGGGAGGTCGGCCGGCTCGTGACCCGGCTCGCCGACGGACTGCCGGAAGGCGCGGCGCTGCTGGTCACGGCCGACCACGGCCAGCTCAACGTGCCCGCCGAGGGCCGCATCGACCTGGGCCGGGACCCGGTGCTGGCGGCCGGGATCGTCGCGGTCGCCGGTGAACCCCGGGTCCGCTACCTGTACGTGGAGGACGGCGCCCGCGACGACGTGATCGCCGCGTGGCGCGGGGTGCTGGGGGACAAGGCCTGGGTGCTGACGCGCGAGGAGGCGATCGCGGGCGGCTGGTACGGGCCGGTGCCGCCAGAGCACGAGAGCCGGATCGGTGACGTCGTGGTGATCTGCCAGGGGCGGACGGTGATCGTGGCCAGTGGGTGGGAGCCGCCGGCGGTGGGGCAGCTGGTCGCGTACCACGGGTCGGTGACCGCGGCCGAGATGACCATCCCGCTGCTGATCGTGCGCTGACCTCGGCTTTCGCTCGTCCGTCGCCTGGCTGAGCCTGCTTCCTGCCATGCCTCTCGTCCGGCTTTTGTCGTACCCCGCAGATAGCGTTCCGTTCGTGGGACGAAGTCAGGCCATCGGCCGGGGGCGTGATCCGCGGTTCGGGCCGGAGGCCGACGACGCGGGCTGCACCATCCTGCACGTCGACATGGACGCGTTCTTCGCCGCCGTCGAGGTCCGGCGCCGCCCTGAGCTGCGCGGCAAGGCGGTCATCGTGGGCGGTCTGGGCCCCCGCGGCGTGGTCAGCTCGGCCAGCTACGAGGCCCGCCGCTTCGGCGTCCGCAGCGCGATGCCGGCCATGCGCGCCCGCGCCCTGTGCCCGCACGCGGTCTTCCTGCCACCCGACTTCACCGAGTATTCGGCTGCCTCCACCGCCGTCATGCGGATCTTCCGGGATGTCACGCCGCTGGTCGAGCCGCTCTCCCTGGACGAGGCCTTCCTCGACGTGGCCGGCGC
Source organism: Actinoplanes sp. NPDC048791 (assembly GCF_040650095.1). NCBI lineage: Bacteria > Bacillati > Actinomycetota > Actinomycetes > Micromonosporales > Micromonosporaceae > Actinoplanes > Actinoplanes sp. NPDC048791. The sequence goes on from NZ_JBEZGQ010000751.1 coordinate 1,957, forward strand.
CCAGCGGCTGCTCGGCCGGCCGGCAATCATCGCCCGGGACATCCGTGCCCGGATCGCCGAGGAGCAGCGGCTGACCTGCTCGGTCGGGGTCGCGCCGAGCAAGTTCGTGGCCAAACTGGGCTCCACCCGGGCCAAGCCCGACGGTGTGATCGTCGTGCCGACCGGCCAGGTGCTCGACTTCCTGCACCCGCTGCCCGTCGACGCGCTGTGGGGCGTCGGGGAGAAGGCCGCCGAGACGCTGCACCGGCTCGGCCTGATGACGGTCGGTGACCTGGCCGCCGCGCCACTGGGCATGCTGCGTTCCGCACTCGGGGAGGCGTCCGCCGCGCACCTGCACGAGCTGGCCTGGGGGCGGGACAGCCGCCGGGTGGTGGCCGAGCACGTGGACAAGTCGATCGGCGCCGAGATGACGTACGACACCGACGTCACCGACCCGGTGACGATCCGGCGCAGCCTGCTGGCCCTGGCCGACAAGGTCGGCGCGCGGCTGCGCGCCGCCGGGCACGTGGGGCGGACCGTCACGATCAAGATCCGGGTGGCCGACTTCCGGACGGTCAACCGGTCCCGCACGATGCCGACGGGCACCGATGTGGCCCGGGAGATTTTTGCGACTTCCTGGACGCTCTTCGAGGCGCTGCGGGTCGCCGAGCCGATCCGCCTCGTCGGCGTCCGGGTCGAGGGACTCAGCGCCGCCGCGACCACATCACGGCAGCTCACGCTGGGGGAGCCGGAGCGCGGCTGGCGCGAGGCGGAGGCCGCGACGGACGCGCTGGCGGCCCGTTTCGGCCGCTCCATCGTCGGACCGGCCAGTCTTTTGGGACAAACCGATCATCGCCGAACCGAAAATCACCCGCACTCGACGGTCGTCCCGCTTTCCGACCCGCCGACGCCCTCGTAGACTTGCGGTAAGGCAGCCGGTCGGCTGTCTCGCACCATCGGCCCGCCTGCACCACCGCCGGGGGGCCGGACATGCGCCCGGGGAGGAATGCCGTGCCGCTCTCGGAGCACGAGCAGCGGCTGTTCGATCAGATCGAGCAGTCGCTTGCCGAGGACCCCAAATTCGCCTCGGCTGTGCGGGCCAGCGACCCGCGTTTCCACGCCCGGCGCCGACTCGTCGTCGCCGCGTTCGTGATCGTCGCTGGTCTGGCGTTGGTTGTCTACGGCACGGTGAGCAGCAACACGCTGCTCGGCGTGGCGGGATTCGTGGTCATGCTGGCCGCGGCCGCGTTCGGGATGCAGAGCCGGCGGAAGGGTCAGGCCCCTGACCTGCACGCCGTCGGTGGCACCGCGACCCGCCGCACCCGCTCGACCCGGAAAGCGGGCTTCATCGACCGGCTCGAGGACCGCTGGCGTCAGCGTCCCGAGGGCCACCGCTAGCCCGGACAACCAGCGGCGACGAATGGCGGCCATCCGGCCGCCATCGCCGTATCCGCACGCTCATCACCCACGATGAGCAGGAAATATCGCAGCGGCGTCCTGCAGAGGGACGCCGCTCATTGCTACGCCCGGGCAGAGCCGCTGCTCCAGGATGCAGGACGGCCGGCTCAGTCGCCGCCGGCGCCGTCTCCATCCCCGGCTCCGCCATGATCCGCTGGGCCACCGCCATGTCCGGCGCGGCCGGCCTGCCGCGGCAAGTTTGACCTGAAGCCGAGTTCCGGTTTTACCGTCAGCCGATGACTGCGACTTTCACTCCCGTATCCGCCCCCGAGCAGGACCGGCACAACCTCATCGCCCTCGTGGCCGAGATCGAACGGGCTCAGCAGCAGGAAGACGTCGAGGGCTTCCTCTCGCTGTTCGCACCGACCGCGGTCTGGGTGAACGGCGCGGGCAGGCGCCTCATCGGCCTCGAGGAGATCAGCGAGTTCACCCGCCGCGTCCTGCCCGGAGCCATGGCCGGCGGTTCGGTGACCTACGAGGTCGAGCACATCGCCTTCATCACGCCCGACGTGGCCCTGACCGGCGTCCGCCAGCAGTACCTCGACGCGGCCGGAAAGCCTCTCGCTGAGGACGGCGCGGGAAGCCCGAGCTACCTGTGGTCCCGGACCGACGGCACCTGGAAGATCGTGGCCGGCCAGAACACCGCTGTCAGCGACGGTCGGTGATTGCTGCTTCCAGCCGGAGGCCGATTCCGGTGATCACGAGCAGGCCCGCGAAGACGTAGCCCTTGGCGGGCGTGCCGTCCGTGACCAGTCCGATGACCGAGATCAGCAGGCCGACGAGCAGCGCGATGGTGCCCAAGATCCTCGTCGTGTCGGTCCGTCGTCCCCGAGCGTCCACGCCGAAGACCATACGGGTCCTGATCTGACGAGGCCGCCCTGCCGGAACCTCA
>NZ_JBEZGQ010000752.1:0-4265 GCF_040650095.1 Actinoplanes sp. NPDC048791
CCGGTGGTAACGGCGGCATCACCCAGCGGCGCCGGGTGCTCATCATCTCCGGCTCCATCGTCGGGGCGGTCCTGGTCGCCTCGGCGGCGGTGGCCGCGCTCTCCCAGGACGGCGCGCCGAAGACCCCGAACGCGGGATCGACCACGCTGACCGGCTCGAACAAGTGCGTGGTCAGCTATGCGGTCTGGGAGGACAAGGACAACAAGTTCCGGGCCGCGATCACGCTGGCCAACCGGGAGAACTCGGCGATCAAGGACTGGAAGCTCTGGTTCCTCATGCCGGGCGACCAGGTGGTGTCCGGCAACGGCGGGCTGAAGCTGGACCAGCAGGGGCAGGGTGTCACCGTGCTGGGCCGCACGCCGCTGAGCCCGCAGCAGACCAAGACGCTCGAGTTCACCGGCCGTTACCGGGCCAGCAACGCCGCTCCGATGGTGTTCGAGCTCGGCGGGGAGACCTGCCAGACGTTCGTCTCGCCGGCCCCCGGTGCGCCGTCGCGGCCGGTCGAGCACCTCACGAACGGCACGGTCCGGCTGGGCCCGGTGCCGACTAAGGACACGCCGATCCCGGGTATCTCGATCAACCCGGGCGGGGTCGCGGTCCCGGTCCCGGTCACCACGACGGCGCCGGCCGGGGTCACCCCGACGACCACGACACCGGGGGTAGTGGTGGACCCCGGTGGCAACGGCAACGGTGGCGGCGACGACGACGGCGACGACGACGAGACCCCGGTGGAGCCGTCCGTGCCGGCCACGACGCCGGCTGTCACGCCGACGACCACGGAGCCGGTCGTGACGGAGACGACGCCCGCGGTGACGGACACGTTCACCGACCCGGGCGACACTTCCGGCAACGAGCCCGTGCCGGGGGCCGTGGGCTGAAATCCGACAAGCGCGTCCTCGGGCGGTCGACCGGAGTTCCGGTTCGGCCGCCCGAGCTGCGCGTAAGGTCGAATTGAGCCCGACAGGAACCGGCGCTGCCCGTGACGACCCGCGACGGCCGTGACGAGAGCCTTCCGCCGAAATCGGTATGAACCGTATCGGCGTGCCTGCGGGCCGGGTTGACGCCCACGGGGAAGATGACTGATACCGGTCTGCAACCTGAGCGGTTCCGGTCGGCACCGGCGCGAGCGTTAGCTGGAACCAGGCAAGTCGTCGCACATCGGGGAGTTCCACATGATCAGCACCGTCCAGGACCTGGCCGCGGAGGCTCTGTTCGTCTCCTACCTGCAGCCGTCCGAGTGCCCGAGCCGCCAGACTGTCGAAGAGACCGTCACCGCCATGCTGCTGCGCCACGGCAGCGACGGCTGTGCGGCCGGGGTCGCCGAGGAGTTCGGCGATCACCCGGAGGCCGCCGTCCGCCGGATGAACTGGGTGCGCCGCGAGCTGGGCGCCATGCTGGCCGCGCCGCGCCACCCGCATTTCGCCAGCTGAGGAAGGCCCGGGGGAGCCCGCCCGATAGCTGAGCCTTTTTCGCAAAAAACACCTCAAAAGCAACCGAGTTCGGCCGCCACTGCACCCTTCGGCCATAAGTGTTCTCCTCATCAGCCGGTTCACCTGCCGGCTTGTACGAGCGAGGAGGAACACGTGACCGTGACGACCGAACTCCCCGCCACCGTCGGCATCGTCCATGACGCGCCGTCCGCGCGCGACCTCGAGGACCTGGTCCGCGAACACATGCCGATGGTGGGACACCTGGTTCGGGAACTGCTCAACCGCGTACCCGGCCACGTTCACGCCGACGACCTGTCGTCCGCCGGATTCGCCGCACTGCTCGGCGCCGCGCGCTCCTTCGACGTGAGCCGGGGCATCCCGTTCCACCGCTTCGCCGCTGTCCGGATCCGCGGCGCACTGCTGGACGAGCTGCGCGGGCAGGACTGGGCCAGCCGATCGGTCCGGGCCCGGGCCCGCCGTACGGCGACAGCCCGCCAGGAACTCACCGCGGCACTCGGCCGGACCCCGTCGGAGGCCGAGGTGGCCGAGATGCTCGGCATCGGCGTCGCCGAACTGGCCAGCGTCGAGGACGACGTGCAGAAGGCAGCCCTGCTCAGCCTGCAGGGCTTCCCCACCGGCGCCGCCGAGGAGATGGTCCCGGAACTGTCCGAGGGGCCCGAGGACCTGCTGCTCAAGCGGGAGCGGCTGGGCTATCTGCACCAGGCCATCCAGGCCCTGCCCGAGCGGCTGCGCCTGGTGGTCACCCAGTCCTTTCTGCAGGAACAGCCGCTCAGCGACGTGGCCGCCGAACTCGGGGTCACCGAGTCGCGGATCTCGCAGCTGCGCACCGAGGCGTTGCGCCTGCTCCGGGAGGGCCTGAACAGCTCGCTGGCCCCGGAGCTGCTCACCGTCGCGGCCGGCGGACCGCGGACCCGCAAGGGCTGCCTGCAGCGGCGGCGGACCGAGTACTTCGCCCGGGTCGCGGAGCAGGGCAACCTGCGGACCCGGCTGGCACTGACCGACAGTCACGGCGTACCCATCGCGGTCGCCGCCTGATCGGCGGGGCGGCTCGGCGACCGGTTCTCCGGCCGCGGGGTCGCCCCGGCTCTGTCACCGGCGGCGGTCGGCGACGGTTCCGGAGATGGCGCCGGCCAACGCACCCGTGACGGCGCCCAGCAGCCCGGTGCCGATGGCGGCGTCGCCTGCCTCGTATCCACCGCTGCCGAACCAGCCCCAGAGGGCTCCCGCGGCCGCGCCGAGCAGCAACCCGGTCAGCGCCCAGCGGCCCCGTCGCATCGGCGCGCCTCCTCCGGCGTATTGCGGCCGGAAACTGACCGCAACGGCTCCTATGGTCGGCAGTATGAGACCTTTCCGGATCGCCGTCGACCCGTACGACCTCACCGACCTGCAGGAGCGACTGGCCCGGACCCGCTGGCCGGCGCAGTTGCCCGGCTCGGACTGGGACCGCGGTGTGCCGGTGGAGTGGCTGCGCGAGCTGGCCGAGCACTGGCGTACCGGTTATGACTGGCGGGCCTACGAGGCACGGCTCAACGCCTTCCCGCAGTGGATCACCGAGATCGACGGCCTGGACATCCACTTCCTGCACGTCCGGTCCCCGCGGCCGGACGCCTTGCCGCTGATCCTGAGCCACGGCTGGCCGAACTCGATCGTCGAGTTCATCAACCTGATCGAGGTACTCAGCGCGGACTTCCACGTGGTGGTGCCGTCGGTGCCGGGCTTCGGCTTCTCGGCGGCCCCGCGTACGCCGGGCTTCGGGGTCGAGCAGGTGGGCCGGATCTGGGCGCAGCTGATGAGCCGGCTGGGGTACGAGCGGTACGGCTCGCACGGGGGTGACCTGGGCGCGTACCTCGCACCGGCGGTCGCGGTGGCAGCGCCGGACCGGGTGGTGGGCGTGCACGTGAACGCCGGCCTGGGCATGCCCACCGAGGCGGACGTGCCGGGCATGAGCGAGGCCGAACGCGCCGACTACGCGGCAATGCAGGAGTGGACCGGGTCGGGCGTGGACCACCACTCCCTGCTGCGGGCGGCACCGCAGACTTTCGCGTACGGGTGGCAGGACTCGCCGGTGGCGCTGCTGGCCTGGCACATGCAGAAGATGAAGGAGTTCGGCGACCTGGTGATCGACCGGGATCTGCTGCTGACGAACACGAGCATCTACTGGTTCACCGGGACGGCCGCCTCGTCCTCGTGGTTCATGTACGACACACCGGCGTTCGCCTGGCCGAAGGGACAGAAGGCGGTGCCGACGGGTGTCTACGCCGGGGGACTGCCGCTGTTCCGGCGGCTGGCCGAGGAGCAGAACACGATCACGCACTGGCCGGCCGGCAACCCCGGCGGCCATTTCGTGGCCCTGCACGAACCGGCTGCTCTCGCCGCCGACCTGCGGACCTTCTTCGCGCCGCTGCGCTGACCGGGGGTGCTTCACACCGCGACGGGCAGCCGCTGCGGCTCGACGCAGAGCGGGTCCAGGGCCGCCCGGACCTGCCGGATGTCCGGCCCGACGGCGGAGGCCAGCATCCCCGGCCCGGCCAGCGGCATCAGAGCCGCGTCCCCGCCGAGCAGCACCGCGTCCGGCAGCTCAGGACCGGCGAGGACGAGCGAACCCACCGCCCGGCCGCCACCGAGCACCGCCGCACCCGACCAGCCCGGTGCCCGGGGACCGACCGTCAGCTCGTGCCGGTGCAGGGTGCTGCCGGCGTACCGGATGGTCAGGTCGGTGTGCACGTCGCCGGACGGCTCGTCGTGCCGGCCGCAGACCAGGTCGTCGCGCCAGAGCAGGGTGCCGCCGGCTTCAACGTCGACCCGCGTGACCGC
>NZ_JBEZGQ010000753.1:0-4259 GCF_040650095.1 Actinoplanes sp. NPDC048791
TTGAGTGCCGGGCGGCAGTGGCGACGTCCGCGTTCCGCCCGCCGCCTCCCCGGCTTCCCCGAAGCGATCCCACGGTTCGGGGAAACCAGGGGAGTTTGGACCCGGGGCTCGCGGAGCCGGCGGGTCAGTTGCTGGTGGATGCCGTGTTTGTCGATGCACCGGTCGCGGCAACGCGGGGAGCGTGAGAGTCGGCCCGGTCGCGGAGCAGGGCGATGGCGACCGCGAATTGCCAGATGACGATGGTGTAGACAGAGCCGCGTTCGATCGCACCCGAGGGCAGGCCGGCGTCGAAGGTGAGGAAGAGAGCGATGACGGAGACCAGGCCGATCGCTCCGACGACGATGCTGACGAGGCCGATCAGCCGTGTCCGGGAACTCTTTCGCCAGTGGATGCCCAGGACGAGGGCAAGCACGTTCCCGCCGAAGATGGCCAGCGTTGCTCCGGTGAAGTGCAGGGGAAGCGTGCCGTTCTGCTGCGCCTGCAGGGAACCGTGGAAGGTGCCGACCAGGATGTAGCCGATCATGGTCACGATCCCCGTCACAGCGATGAAGGTACGCCGCCCGCTCATCGTCCGCGAGAGCAGCACTGTGGCGATTCCGAAGAGCAGGCCCTGAACGACGAATCCGGAGTTCATGACGACGTGCAGCGGCGAGTCGAGTTCGCGGCCCTGGAACACCCCGGCCGTTGCGGAGCCGAGGTCGCTGATCCAGTTGTCGGCGTAGCTGTAATCAGGCGATTTCCACGCCGCGGCCGTGATCGCCTCGGCGGCGAGATAAATCATCGGGCCCAGCAGGAAAGCGGCAGCGGCGAGGGGCCGAAGCTTGGTCATGGTGTTTTCCATTTCCGTCTGGGTGACTGATCCGTCATTCGTCGTTCGAACCAGAGGTGAGCCAGGACAATCAGGGCCAGGTAGACCACCAGCGTTCGGCCGCTGACGGCAGTGGCGAACAGGCCGAGCAGGAGTGGGGCCGCGATGCCGGTGGTGACCCGTGAGATCGTCCTCTGCAGGTCGGAACTGTGGCTGGCCACGCCGGTGACCACGCCGAGGGTGAAGTAGGCGGCAACCGCGCCGCACAGCAACCAGCGACCTCGCTCGGGCAGTGGGTCGGAGCCGTGCCCGACCACCAGGGACAGCGGTACGGCGATGGTGGCGACGACGCCGGTGACCAGGCAGTGCAGGCCCAGGGCGGCGCGGGCGGGGATCCGGCCGGCGCGCAGGTGCGGCAGGCCGGCGTATCCGAAGACGACGGACAAGCCGAACATGCCGGCCAGCAGAACGAAGGACGCGATCGCGGTGGCCAGCAGGCCGATGTCATACCGCGTCTCGCCGGCGGCGGCGACGACCTGCACCACCGATTCGCCCAGCACGATGATGACGAAGAGGCCCAGGCGCTCGGAGAGGTGGGCCGGATCGACCGACACCCCGTGGATGACCGGGCCCGGGTCGTCGGGGCGGCCTCCTGATCGCGGCCGGCGCCGGGTACGTTCCGGCGCGGTGAGGTACGACTGGACGCGCTGGAGGATCCTGCTGCCGGACAGGACCAGGATCAGCAGCAGGTCGAGGCCGACTCCGGCTGCCCAGAGCACGAGCTTCCAGTGTCCGTCGACCCAGAGCGACGCCAACCAGGGCAGCAGTCCCGCCGAGTACTGCACCACCGGGAAGTCCAGCAGCACTGCGCCGCGTTGCCACGACTTGGATCCATAGACGCGCGTGGCGATGTATGCGATCGCGAAGACGTTGAGCGCAAGGGTGCCGCCGCCGTGCCCGAGCACGGTGTGCGCCACGCCGGGCACGGACGCGGCCATGGTCCCGAGGCCGAACATGCCGACCATCAGCCGCAGCACGCGGGTCCGGCCGGCGGCGACGTTGCCGTACAGCATGAACGTCGTCCAGGACAGCCACAGAGCCAGGAACAGCAGGGCGTAGAGACCGAGCGCCGCGGCGTCCGGTTCGGGCCCGAGCACGTGGGCCAGCGCGGCCACACCGGCCACCGCCACGAGGTCGAAGAACAGCTCGGCCCAGCTCGCGTGCCGCTCGATCCTGGTGTCCCTGGGCTCTTCGTCGATGTTCACCATCAGCGGCCGCCGGGTGGTGATGTCCGGGTGGTCGTGGGTGTGCGGGTGATGCTGAGGTCGTGCAGGCCGCGGTCGAGGAAGTTGATCATCCAGGTGAAGCTGTCGTCGACGGATGCGTTGATCTGGAACCCGCCTGCTGCCTCCTGGGTCGAGAACCCGTGCAGGGCGCTGCGCAGCATCCGCAGGGCGTGAATCTCCTGACCGGAGTCCAGGTGGTAGCCGCGCAGCATGGCCGCCCAGGAGGCGACGACCCGTTCGGCGGCGGGGATGATCGGGTCGTCGGGTCCGGCCGGGCGGGAAGCAGCAGCATCGCCGGCCGCGTACTGGCCGGGGTGTTCCAGCACGTAGGTCCGCATCGCCTGCGCGCCGGCGGCGAGGGCGTCGCTGCCGGCCCGGCCCTGGATGGCGTCGCGGATGGCGTCGGCGAACTCGCCCATGGCCCGGACAGCGATGCGGTGGACCAGATCGGCCTGGCTGGTGACGTGTTTGTAGAGCGCGGGGGTCTTGACCCCGAGCCGTTCGGCGAGCAGGCCCATGCTGAGGTTCTCGAAGCCGATCTCGTCGATCAGGGCGGCGCCGGCCTCGGTGACTGACAGCGGGTTGAGCCGGGCCCTAGGCATTGGCCGGCGTCTTGCCGGTGTCACCGGCGATGCTCAAGGACTCGGTCATGACGACCTCCACAGGTTAACGACACTTCCTGTAGGTTAATGGCGTTAACCGAGTGCGTCAAGCGATCTTCCTCGACCGCTCCTCCCCGCGGGAGCCCACGCAAGTTCCGATCCCGGCGAAGACCAGGACCGTCGAGCCGATGAAGATGAACACGCCGAAACTGATCCGCGGCCAGATCAGGACGGCGATCGCGCCGGCCACGGTGATCAGTGCGGTGGCGATCTGCGGACCGCCGCGCTCCCTGGCCGGGCCGCTGACAGCCCGCGCGAGTTGCGCCAGGCCGTCCAGCAGCCAGCCGAGAGCCACGACGACCAGCAGCAGCACCAGCGAGCCGGTGAGATCGCGCAGGCAGAGGACGCCGAGCAGGCCGGTCAGGACGCCGAGGATGACGTCCAGCACGCGATGGAGAACGGTGCCGGTCGCCCGGAGCGACAGCCCGGCTCGTACGAAGCCGGTCACCACGAGGTGCAGTCCGAACAGGATGGCGATCACCTGGACCGTCGCCTCCGGCCAGGCGAACGCCGCGATGCCGAGCGCGATCGTGGCCACCCCTCCGAACAGCCGTAGCCAGGGCCGGTTTGCGGCGGACGCGGAGCGCGGGATGTCGGCGGCGGTCACCAGCCGGCTCGGCAGTCCGGGAGTCGTGGTCATGGCGTCATGCTGCGGCGGCTCTAGCCCGGTGGCCTCATCCCGTCCGCATGAGCGCGACCGCGGAGCAGCCGGCCGGCCAGGCTCTCGTCCAGGGTGAGGACCCGGCCGACGATCGCACTCAGCAGGACGCAGAACGCCACGACGTAGAGCCAGCCGATGTAGGTGAAGGCGACACCGATGGTGCCGTAGCGCTCGGCGCTGGTCGCCAGGGCGCGCGGCAGGTACACCGACCCGACCGGCCGGACCACCAGCATCACCAGGCCGAAGAGCACGCCGCCGGCCACGAGCAGCCGGACCGGCACGCCGCGGCCGAGCAGCAACCGCGGAATGAGCACCGCGACCCCGATGTCGGCGAGCAGCAGCAGGGCTCCCACGGCCAGCTCCGGCAGCGGGAGCCGGTGGGTCACCCAGCCCATCAGGCGGGAACCCACCATGAATCCGGCCAGGGCCAGCACGGCGATCAGCCAGCGCCACGACGCCCGCGGACCGGAAGGCGCCCGGCGGACCTCCCACACCACGGCGTGGGCCCGGGCCAGCGCGCGGGCCAGCCCGGTCGAGGACACCAGCACGATGAGGCCGCCCACCACGCCGAACGTACTGAAGCCGCCGTGGCCGAACGCGTCGTCGAGCACCCGCCGGGAGTTCTCGGGCAGGCCGGCCGCGTCGGCCAGCTCGCGGCCCGATCCGTTGCCCAGCAAGGATCCCAGCAGGATCAGGACCGGAAAGATCGAGGTGAACGCCTGCGCGGCCAGGGTCATGGCCCGGTCGAAGATCTGCACCCGTACCACCCCGGCCATGGTCCGGGCGCCCAGGCGGACGGGTCCACGCCGGGTGAGCCACGTCAGGGCCGGGCGCAGCCGCGG
>NZ_JBEZGQ010000754.1:0-4259 GCF_040650095.1 Actinoplanes sp. NPDC048791
GCCCGCTCTCCAGCGCGGTACGCGGCAACGCCTCGACGGGCACCGGCTCGGGCACCTCACCCAGCGCCCGTACCCGCAGGCCCGGAGCCCGCCGCAGCTGCTCCCACAGCCGGGCCGCCTCCCGGTCCACGTCGAGCACCTGGGCCGCCGCGGCCCCGGCCCAGCGATCGGCCGAGATCGCGTCGCCCTCGGCCCGGGCGAGTTCCCCGGCGGCCTGCGCGGCACTGGTCTGGTACGCCTGCTCGGCGTCCGCCAGAGCCGCGTCCCGCCGCCGGGCGACGTCGGCGAGCGCGCTCATCATCAACTGGTAGTCGCGGTCACGTGTGGTCACTGTTCACCTCGTACGGGATGATCACTTCCGGATGGCGGTGCACCGAGCGGTCGAAGAACAGGGCCCGGCGGGCGCGCGGATACCAGACCGGGCCCCCGGGCTGGGGTGAGAGCGGGCTGAGCTCGGGGCCCTGCACGTCGAGCGCCACCCAGGCGCCGATGGTGTCCAGCCGGGCACCGGGGCCGCCGAGGTCGTCGCGCAGCCTGGGCACTGACCGCCACCAGCCCAGCACGTGGATGCGCTGCTCGGGCCCGTCGGTCAGCAGGGCCCGCCAGCGGTCGCGGTAGGACGCTCCGGCCGCGTCCAGGGCGTAGCCGAGGACGTAGTGCGGGATGCCGTCCGGCGCCAGGACGTCGAAGAACTGGTCGAGGTCGCCGCTGCCGTACCAGTCGGCCTGCGGCAGCTCGGCGACGAGCCGGGCGGCCGGGCGTTCCGCGCCGGGTTCCAGGCAGACCACGCTGAAGCGGGCGGGCCCCTGCGCGGCCAGCGAGAGCGCGGCCGCGGCGAGCACGTCACAGGCCTCATCGGTACGGGTGCCGAGCACAGCCAGGTTGCGCCCGGGCATCCGGCCGAGCCGCAGCCGCGCGGGGCGGGCAGCCACGTCGATCCGCTCGCCCAGCACCGCCCCCGGGGACGAGCCGATGTCACCGCCGGACTGCACCACCCGCCCGGCGGGCCGGTATGCCGTCGGCAACCGTGGCACCGCGTCGCCGTCGAAGAGCCGGGGCGGCACGCAGCTGTCCGGCCGCCGGTGCCAGAGCTTGCGTTGCAGGGTGCGCCACGTCTGCCGGTCGCCGGCGTCGGGCAGCCGGACGATGTGGTTGGCCCCGGCCGCACCGGAGTCGGCGTTGACGACCGCGTGGAAGCGGGGGATGACGGCGGCGGCCAGGTTGGTGTCCGACAGGATCCGCCGGGCCTTGGGCAGCGCGATGCGCAGCGTGAACTGTCCGATCAGGCCGGAGCGGCCCCACAGCGCCTCGATGCCGGAGACGTCCTGGCTGGCCAGCACGAGGTGGATGCCCTGCGAGCGGCCACGCCGGGCCAGGTCCTCCAGCAGGGTCACGGCCTCCTCGGCGACCGCGTCCCGCCCGGCCAGCAGCACCTGGAACTCGTCGATGACGGCGACGATCCGCGGCCAGTGCCCGGCCGGGTCCTCGGCGCGCAGCTCGGCCAGCTTCGAGGCCTCGTGGCGCTTGGCCGCCTGGGCACGGGCCCGCAGTTCCTCGCCGAGGTGGCGCAGCAGGGCCAGACCGAACTCCCGGTCGCCGTTGACGTTGATGCCGGCCAGGCGCACCTGGGGCAGCCAGCTGGGGTCGCGCGGGCCCGGGGCGAACCGGGCGAACGACACGCCTTCCTTGAAATCGAGCAGGTAGAAGGCGAGTTCCTCGGGGCCGTACCGGGCGGCCAGCGAGCCGATCCAGGCGTAGATCAGGTTGGTCTTGCCGGAGCCGGACGGGCCGCCGATCAGCGCGTGCGGCGGATCGTCGCCGAGCGGCACCGAGATCAGCGAGCCGTCCGTGCTGTCCCCGATCGGCGCGCTCAGGCCGTGCGCGGACGACTCCAGCCAGAGCTTCTCCGGTTCCAGGTCGGCGAACCGGGCGGGCGGCGGGCCCTGGCGCAGCTTCTCGGCCGTCGCCCGGCAGAAGCCGGCGATCCGCTCCGGGGGCGGGGCCGCGTCGAGCCGTACGGTGAGGTCGCCGATGGTGTCGCAGGTGGCGGTCTCGCCGTGCACCTCGATGCGTTCCACCGTGGGATGCGGCGCCAGCTCCAGGCCCCGGACGACGAGGTGCACGCCGCAGGCCACCCCGGTACGGGCGATCCGGTCCAGCTGGGCCCGCTGGTCGGGGCTCAGCTCGGCGTCGGCGAGCAGCACGATGATCCGCCACGGTTCCGGGCGCGGGCCGGTCGTGGCGGCGATGAGCTCGGCCAGGGAGGCGTACTCGCCGGCCAGGACGGTCTCGTTGACCCGGCAGATCTGCTCCACCAGGTCGTCGAGCACCGCGCCGAGTCCGCCGGGGCCGATGAAGGACAGCAGGCCGGCATTGCCCAGCGGCGCGAACGCGGCCAGCGTCCCGCCGAGCTGCTCGGGGTCGTAGACGGTGAGCCGGACGTCGCCGGGCCGGGTGGTGCCGAGCGCGCGCAGCAGCAGGCCCGAGATGACGCCGTCCACGGCCTCCCGGTCACCGGCCAGGTTGAGGTGGGCGTGGTCGAGCAGCGGCACCAGGGCGGGCAGGCGTCGTTCACCGTCGCCCGGGTCGTAACCGATGGTGCCGATCCGCAGCAGCCCGGGACGGGTGACCCGGTCCGGCTCGGTGGGGGTCCAGTAGCGCCATGCGGTGCCGGCCGCGCCGGAGGCGTACAGGGCGGCGAGCGATTCGACGTTGCGGGTCAGCGAGCCGGCCTCGCTGCGGGTCCGGCGCAGGATGTCCTCCCGGGCCGCCTCCCGCGCCTCGGCCAGCTGGGCCAGGCAGGTCGAGTACGCGTCCCGGATCAGCTGTTTGCGGCGCAGCGCCTCACTGCGGGCCGACTCGGCGGCGGCCAGCACGGCCCGGGCGGTGCCGCGCGCTTCGGCCAGCTCCTGCCGGACGACGGCGACCAGTGCGTTGCGGTGGCTTCCCACTGCACCCCCCGGATTCCAAGATGGGGGATTTTAACCAGTTTGGGGTGCTTGTCTGCTTGAGGCGGCGCGTGTCGCCATCGAACCGTCACCGCACGGGTTGCCGCCGCGCGCCCGCTCCCGCCCCGGTCAGCCAGCGCGGATCGGTGCTCACCAGGTCCCGCCAGAGCTGCGCGGAGACCATGGCGGCCCCCTCGGCCTGCCACCGGCGCAGCGAGCGCCGGGGCACGTACCGGCGGAACCAGTCCACGGCCCGCCGGGCGTCCCGGTCCAGGCCCTCCGGCTGCGGACCCCGCTGGTACGGCCGCAGCCCCATGACAGTGCAGTAGTGCAGGGCGTTGAAGAACCGCCACTCCTCGGTCGTACCGAACACCCCGGCCGGCTTGAGCCGGGCGACGTGCTCACTCAGCACCGCCTGCAGCTCGGCCGCCCGGATCAGCGGCTGATCGGCCACTCCGGGCCCGCGCGCGGCCAGCCGGCGGTCCACCGTGGGCAGCTCGACCAGCGGGTTGCGCAGCAGCCGGCCCACGTCGCCGAAGTCCTCCAGCGCGCGGCGGGTCAACCGGCGGAACTCGTCGGCGTCCAGGGCGAGCATCTGGTGCCGCTCCCGGCGCCGGGGCAGCGCTTCGGCGGCCCGGTACAGCGGTCCGCGGGTGAGTCGCAGCCGGTCGTCGGTGAGGAACGCGAGCCGGTCCAGCCCCGCGCGCAGCTCCCCGGCCAGCCCGACCGCGCTCAGCACCATCGCCACCAGCACGAACTGCAGCACGGCGACCGTGTCGAGGCCGGGCGCGGCCAGCATGGTCAGCGCCGCCGGACCACCGCAGAGGAGCACGGCGAGCGTCGCGGCCAGCAGGGACCGGCGCAGGTCGGGCAGGAGGCGCTCGCCCGCCTCCACGGCGTCGGCCACGGCCACCAGGTAGCCCATCACCAGCAGGTCGAGCCCGATCGCGGCGATCACCAGCGCGGGCGGGCCCACCTCGATCGGGCCCAGCACCACGATGAGCCCGAGGCTGTAGAGGATCGCGGCGGCGGTCAGCGCGGTGGGCAGCGAGGCCGGGCGTACCCGCTCGCGGTAGCGCAGCAGCAGCACCACGCCGCCGGCCAGCGGGGCCAGGGCGACCAGCTTGCCCACGTCCGGCAGCGCCGCCGCCAGGACCAGGAAAACCAGCGCGGCGACCGGCCAGCCGCGGTTGACCTGGCGGTGCTCCGGCGCGCTCGGCGGCAGCAGCCCCACCGCGACCCCGGCCCAGCACAGGGCCGGCACGCAGAGCAGCACCTGGGCGAGCCCGGAGCCCGGCTGCACCGTCCAGG
>NZ_JBEZGQ010000755.1:0-4257 GCF_040650095.1 Actinoplanes sp. NPDC048791
CCGGAGGGCCGCCGGGTTCCGCTCAGGCCGGCCCGGCCGGGCACGTGGATCTCGGGGCGGTGCAACGGGCATTGGACCAGGCGGTAGCGGCGGGCGTGCCGGGCATCGTCTATCTCGTCCGCGACGGCGCCCGCAGCACCGTGCTCACCAGCGGGAAAGCCGACGTGTCGACCGGCCGGCCGGTGACGGCGAACGACCGGTTCCGCATCGACAGCATCACCAAGACCTACCTGGCGACCGTCGTCCTCCAACTGCAGGCCGAGCACCGGCTGAACCTCGACGCCCCGGTCGGCCGATGGCTTCCCGGCCTGCTTCCCGGCGGCGACCGGATCACGGCCCGTCATCTTCTCGGCCACACCAGCGGGCTGTTCGACTATGCCGAGGATCCGCGCTTCGACTACCGGGCCGATCCGCTGCGGGTGTGGGATCCGGTCGACCTCGTGCGCCTCGGTACGAGCCACCCGTTGTTGTTCACTCCCGGCGCCGGCTACACCTACTCCAACACCGGCTATGTGGTCCTCGGGCTGCTCGTCGAGCGGATCACCGGCCAGAAACTCGAGCGCGTCCTCGATCGGCGCATCCTGCGGCCCCTCGACCTTCGGCACACCTGGTTCGCGACAGGCTCGGCCATCAGGGGACGGCATGCGCACGGATACACGGTCGACCCGACCGGACTTCGCGACATCACCCGGATCGATGCCTCGCACGTGTGGGCCACGGGCGCGTTGATCGCGACACCCGCCGACGTGGCGACGTTCTTCCGCGCACTCCTCGGCGGGCGGGTCCTGCCGGCCCGCCAGCTCGCGGAGATGAAGCAGTTCCGCGACTCCGGCGACGGGTACGACTACGGCCTGGGGCTGATGAAGAGGCAGTACGCCTGCGCCATCGTGCTGGGACACGCCGGCGGCGGCCTGGGCTTCAGCACGGATGCTGTACAGACGACCGACGGCACCCGGCAGGCCGTCGTGTTCGCGAACACAGACACGATCCCCGATGCCGCCTACCAGTGGTTCCAGAAGGCGGCGGATCTTACCTTCTGCACACCGCGGTGACCGTCCTCGGCCCTTGTCCGGTCGGACCAACAGCGCGGCGCTATTTCGTCCTGATCGACGAACACCGATGCCGGTCCGCGCTCCTACGATCCCGCTATGACGACGATCACAGAGGTCCGGGACATCGTGGCGGCCCGCCTGCCCGGCCTGCTCCGCGAGCACCAGGTGCCGGCCGCGGCGTGGGGCATCCTGCACGACGGGCAGATCGTCGACGGGGCCGCGGGGCTGCTCAGCACCGCGACCGGAGTCGAGGCCACGCCGGACTCGCTGTTCCAGATCGGCTCGATCACCAAGCTCTGGACCGCCACCCTGGTCCTGCAACTGGCCGACGAGGGCAAAATCGACCTCGACGCGCCGGTGCGCACGTACCTGCCTGAGTTCCGGCTCGGCGACGAGGCGGCCGCCGCGGTCATCACGATCCGGCAGCTGCTCAACCACACGGCCGGCTTCGAGGGTGACATCTTCACCGACACCGGGCCGGGCGACGACTGCGTGGCCAAGTTCGTCGAGACCCTGCACGACCTTCCGCAGCTGTTCGCGCCCGGCGAGCAGTTCTCGTACAACAACGCCGGCTACTGCGTGCTGGGCCGCCTGGTCGAGGTCGTCCGCGAGCTGCCGTACGACGAGTGCCTGCGCCGGCACCTGATCGCGCCGCTGGGCCTGACGCACGCCGCGCCCGGGCCGTACGAGGCGATCCTGCACCGGGTCGCGGTCGGTCATCTGGAGCTCGAGCCGGGCGCGGGTTACCAGCCGGCGCCGGTCTGGGCGCTCGCCCGCTCGAACGCGCCGGCCGGGGCGATGCTCGCGATGCGCCCCCGTGACCTGCTGGCCTTCGCCCGGATGCACCTCGAGGACGGCCGCGCCGCCGACGGCACGCGGGTGCTCGCTGCGGGCACCGCCGCCCGGATGCGGGAGCGCGAGGTGGAGCTGCCCGACATCGGAGTGATGGGCACCTCGTGGGGGCTGGGCTTCGAACGGTTCGACACCCCGGCCGGGACGCTCACCGGGCACGACGGCAACACCATCGGGCAGTCCGCGTTCCTGCGCCTGGTCGTCGAGGACGGCTTGGCCGTGACGCTGCTGACCAACGGCGGCGACGCGATGTCGCTGTACCGGGACATCTTCGGTCTCGTGCTGGGCGAGCTCGGCCGTATCCCGCTGCCCGAGATGCCCCGCCCGCCCGCACAGCCCGAGCGCGTGGACGCGGGCCGCTACGTCGGGACGTACTCGTCGCGGGTGGCCGACCTGACGCTCAGCCAGGACCAGGACGGCCGGATCTGGCTCGAGCAGACGCCCAAGGGCGAGCTGGCCGAGCTGGTCGGGCACGCGGTCCGCAAGGAGCTCGTGCACTACCGCGAGGACTTCCTCATCCCGGTCGAACCCGAGCACGGCATGTACGTGCCCCACGCGTTCGTCGGCGACGACGGTGCCGGCCATGCCCGGTTCCTGCACGTCGGCCGGGCCGTGCGCCGGGCCGGATCCACGGTCGCGCCGGTCTGACCGGCCGACCACCCCACCCGTTGAGAACACCCCGTCGAACCGGAGCCGGCAGGCCGGAAGAGGACCCCTCATGAAGCTGACCACCACGTCGAGGATCGCCGGCAGCGCGGCGCTCTGCGCGGCGCTGGCCCTGGCCGGATGCGGCGGCGGGTCGGGCTCCGGCTCGCAGGCCCAAGGGCAGGTCGTGGACGGCGGTACGTTCACCATGGCCCTGAACGCGGACCCGGGCAATCTCGACCCGCAGTCCTCGGCGGGCAGTGCGCTGTTCACCATCAGCCAGCTCGCGTACGACACGCTGGTCGGTGTCGACCCGGCCGGCGGCCAGATCCGCTCGCAACTGGCCGACAAGTGGTCGGCTGCCGGCACCACCGTGAAGCTCACCCTGCGCAAGGGCGTGACGTGCGCGGACGGTACGCCGCTCACCGCCAAGGCGGTCGCCGACAACCTGACCTACGTCGGTGACCCGAAGAACAAGAGCCCGTTCCTGGGCACGTTCCTGCCGGCCGGGGCGCGCGCCACCGCCGACGACGCCACCGGCGAGGTGACTCTGACGCTGGCGGCGCCGGCCCCGTTCGTGCTCAACGGGCTGGCCAGCCTGCCGATCGTGTGCTCCGGCGGGATGAGCAACCGGACGGGCCTGGCCAAGGCCACGGCGGGCACCGGACCGTACAAGCTGACCGAGGCCGTGCCGGGCGACCACTACACGTACGCGATCCGCGAGGGCTACACCTGGGGTCCCAACGGCGCGTCCACCGCGACGCCCGGCATGCCCGACACCGTCACCGTCCGGGTCGTCGAGAACCCGGCCACCGCCGCCAACCTGCTGCTGTCCGGCGAGCTCAATTCTGCCCAGGTCACCGGTCCGGACGCGCAGCGGCTGGACAAGGCCGGGCTGTTCGCGGCCCGTACCGCCGCGGTGCTCGGTGAGCAGTGGTACAACCAGGCCGAGGGCCGGGCCACCCGGGACCCCGCCGTCCGGCTCGCCCTGACCCAGGCGCTCGACCTGAATCAGCTGCGGACTGTGCTCGGCGCCGGTCAGGCCACCCCGCCCACCACGCTCGCCGCGATCGAGCCGCTCGCGTGCCCCGGCGGAACGCTCGCCTCGGCGCTGCCCGCCCACGACCCGGCCGCGGCCACGGAAGCGCTGAAGAAGATCGCCGGCAAGACGCTGACCTTCGCGTACTCGAGCGCCGGCGGCAGCGCCGCCACGGCCACCGCCGAACTCGCGGTGCAGCAGTGGAAGGCCGCCGGGATCACGGTGACCCCCAAGCCGCAGAGCGGCGAGGCCCTCAACCAGACCCTGTTCGGCACCGGCGACTGGGACATCGCCTGGGCCCAGGTGAACGTCAACAGCCCCGACCAGATCGTGCCCTTCCTGTCCGGGCCCGGCGTCCCCGACGGCACCAACTTCGCCGGCATCCGCAACAGCGAGTACGAAGCCGCGGTCAAACGGGCCAGCGCGATGGACGGCCCCGCGGGCTGCCCCGCCTGGCTGGAGGCGGAGACCGCCCTGGTCAAGGCGGCCGACCTGGTCCCGTTCGCCAACCAGCAGATCGCCACGTACGGCGCCAAGGCCCGCTTCGAGACCCCCGGACAGCTGATCCCGACGAGCATCCGGATGCTCGACCGATGACCGCGGCGCCGGCGCCCGCGCCGGAGATCGGGGCCGCCGCGGAGCAGGAGCCGGTGACCGGGGCGTCCCGGC
>NZ_JBEZGQ010000756.1:0-4253 GCF_040650095.1 Actinoplanes sp. NPDC048791
GCAGCCCGCAGGCGGTGCTGTGGGACGTGACAGACCCGGCCCATCCCGTACGGAACGCAGCCCAGACCGACGCCGCGGGGATCGTCGCAGTCACGTTCAGCCCGGACGGTCACACCGTGGCCACGAGCAACCGCGACAAGAACACCGTCCTGTGGGACCTCAGCACGGCGACTCCGTCGACGCTGGCCACGCTGCCGGGGGCGTACCCCCTGAGGTTCGGCCCGGACGGGCGCACCGGAGTCACCAGCGGCACCGCGGTCACCGTCTGGGACCTGACCGATCCGGCCCACCCGGTCCGCGGGGCCGCGCTCACCCAGCTCTGGGGCGACCCGGTCGTCGACGCCGCCGTCGAGTTCAACCCGAAGCTGCCGGTGGTGGCCGTCGAGGAGTACGGCGACTACATGCGGCTCTGGGACCTGACGGACCCGGCCCAGCCGAGGCGCGGCTCCTCGCAGGTGGCGGCGTCCGGTCAGGCGCACCTGAGCAAGATGAGGTTCAGCCCGGACGGAGGCATGCTGGCCCTCGGCGACTCGGACGGGTCGACCACACTGTGGACGGTCGACCAGAACGACGGGTGGCCGAGGCTGCCGACCCAGGTGATGACCGTGACCGCCCGGGGCGGCCCGGTCCAGTCGATGGCCTTCAGCCAGGACGCCCGCACGCTGATCACCGTCGGCGACCGCCGGACCGCGACGCTGTGGAACACCAGGGGCCGCTTCGCCCGGGACGCGATCGCCGAGCTGCCCGGGCCGTACCCGGGCAGCATCGTGGGACTGACGTACGGGGCGGACGGCCGCTCGCTGCTCGCCGCCGGCCACCAGGGAACCGCCGTGCCGTGGGACCTGACCGAGCCGGCCCGTCCCGTACGGCGGGACGCCGTACCGCTGAGCACCGGCCAGGTCGAGGCCATCACGCTCAGCCGGGACGGCCGTACGCTGGCGGCCACCGGCGCGGACAAGACGGTGACGCTGTTCGACCTGGCCCGTCCGGCCGCACCCACCCGGCTGGCGACGATCACCGAGGAAGGTGACCTCGTGTACGCGGTGGCGTTCAGCCCGGACGGCCGTACCCTGGCCGTCGGGCGCCGTGACGGCAAGACCACGCTGTACGACCTGGCCGACCGCCGGCACCCGTCGCTGCTGGCCACGCTGGCCGTCCGCAAGACGTTGACGGCCATCACGTTCAGCCCGGACGGGCGCACGATGGCCGTCGCCGAGGGCTCCAACGTCTCGCTGTGGGACCTGGCCGACCGTTCCGTCCCGGTGCGGCTCACCTCGATCGCCCTCTCGGAATACGTCGGCTACACGGCCAACGCACTCGCGTTCAGCCCGGACGGCCGCACCCTGGCCGCCGGCACGGACAACGAGGCGACGGCGATGCTCTGGGACGTCGCCGACCCGTCCCGGCCCAGCCGCATCGCCACCCTGATCGGTCACACCAACGAGATCCTGTCGCTGGCGTTCACCCCGGACGGGCGCACGCTGGCCACGGCCAGCCTGGACAATGCCATCATGCTGTGGGACATCGCCGACCCGGCCACCCCGATCCGGTACGCCACGATGAAAAGTCCCGAGCTGCAGAGCTTCTACACGGCGCTGAGCCCGGACGGCCGCACCCTGGCCGCGGGCGGCGCGCAAGGCAGCCCGAGCAACGCTGTCACGCTCTGGGACATCACCGTGCCGAAGGACCTCGCGGCCGACCCGGCCCGGCAGGCGTGCGCGGTGAGCGGTCGCGGCCTCACCGCCGACGAATGGGGCCGCTACATCCCCGAGATCCCCTTCGAGCGCACCTGCTGACCGCGTTGATCCGGCACGCCGGCTACGGCAACGAGGAGCCGCTGATCGTCGGAACGCGGCGCGCTGGGGGACCGCCGGTCTACTCGGCCCAAGGTGGGCTCACTGCTGACACCGCCGTACCCGTCGCCTCGCTGTCCAAGCAGATCACCGCAGCCTGCGTGGCGTTGCTCGGGCAGCAGCGCCGGCTGGACACCGCGTCGACGCTGGGGGAGTGGTTGCCCGAGCTGCCGGAGTGGGCCCACGGGGTACGGGTGCAGCACCTGCTCAACCACACCAGCGGACTGCCCGAGCTGACCGGTTTCTGGGATGACCACCTGACCACGCCCGCCCGTACGGCCACCGACGTCATCCGCGCTCTCACCGCGGCGGACGGGCCGGTCAGCCCACCGGGGACGCAGTTCCGCTATTGCAGCGTCGGCTACCTCTGCCTGGCGGTCGTCATCCACCGGGCGTCCGGACAACCGCTGACCGAATTCGCCCGCACCCACATCTTCGAGCCGCTCGGCATGCCCACCAGCCACTACCTCTTCGACATAGCCGGCGACGGCGGCGTGCAGTCCACGGCGGAAGACCTGATGCGCTGGAACCTCGCCATCGAACGGGACGAGCTCGGCATCTCCAAGCTCCTGCACACCCCGGGCCGGCTCAACGACGGCACGCCGCTGGTCTACGGATGGGGCATCGACGTCCTGGAGCACAAAGGCCAGCCACTCCACAAACACGGCGGACGGTGGCCGGGGGTGAGCACCCAGCTCGGCCGCCTCCCGGAGCGAGGCGCGAGCTTCGTGATCCTGGCCCTGGACGACGACGAGGCCCGCACGGTCCGCCTGATGAACGCACTGATCGAAGACCTGGGCCGCGACGGTCAGGACACCCAGCGGTAGTTCCAGCCGCCGTTGTTGTCCCAGACCTGACCGTCGAACCCGACGCCCACCACGGCGTAGAAGAAGGTGGTCGGCGGCGTCACGACCCAGCTGGCCTCGGCCGACCAGATCTCACTGCCGTTGGCGATCTCGGTCAGCTGGCCGGAGGAGTAGCGGGTGCTCTGCCAACCGTCCGGAGTCCACACCAGGGCGACCCGGTACGCCTCGAAGTAGGGCCTGATCTCGACCCCGACCCGGAAGCCCCGCTGCACGGCGCTCGACCCGGGGGTACCGCCGCCGGGCAGGGGCTGAGTGCTGGAAAGTCGAACGGTGAGCATGAGCAGCTCCTCGGCGAGAGCCGGCCGGACCAGTCCATAGTGACGGCAACGTCGCCGGTGGTCGATCGTGTGTCCGAGACTTGACGCGGTTGGTGCGGAGCAAGCCCCGCCTCGTGCGCGTTGGTGCACGCCGTACGGGTTGTTCGGTCGGCTTTGCCCCGTTGGGGTGTCGATCGCTGGTGTCTCCCCCTAGCGTCGGATTTGCCGCAGCCCGGGCTGTCGCGCCGAGGGGAACCCCACTGATCGGAGTGCTTTCCGTGCTGATCGACGCTGTCCGGTTGTTGCGCCGGCCCGAGTGGCTGCGGGACCGCCGTACGGATGCTGTCCGCCCCGGCAAGGTGGTGGCCGGCAATGCCGAGCCGGTGGTGGTTTTCCTGCTCGGGATCAGGATCAACCGGTGGCGCGGGATCCGGCACTGGCTGCCGCTGCTGCTCGCGATGCCCGGCATGTTGCGCGAGCTGGCGAGCGCTCCCGACGGCGGCCTGCTGGGCTACCGGCTGCTGTTCGGGCCCGGTCCCCGGCAGGCGATGCTGGTCCAGTACTGGCGCCGGCCGGAGGACCTGCACCGGTTCGCGAGCGACGCCACCGAGCCGCACCGCGCGGCTCAGCGCCGGTACTGGTGGCACTACGGGTCGAGTGATTCCGTCGGTGTCTGGCACGAGATGCTGATCTCCGCCGCGGGTTCGCATCACGGGATGTACGGCAACATGCCGCCGACCGGCTTCGGGGCGTTGCGTCAGGTCCGGGACGCGCGCTGGTGGGCCGAAGGGCGCTGACGGCTCGGCCGGAGAGCTTCAGCTGGTCTGCATGCGTTCGTACAGGGCGCGCAGCTCGGTGCCGCCGGCCCGACGGCGGGAACGGTCCAGCAGGTTCCGGAGGGTCTCGGCGACCTCGGCCGACGTGCGCACGTGCTGCGGCGCGATCCGTTCCGCGGTGAGCAGGAAGCGGACGGCCTCGCGGTCCTGCCCGCCGATCCGGGTCAGGGCCCGGGCGGTGTCGGCGTAGTAGAAGACCTGCCGGACCCCGGCCGGGATGGCCCGCGGGTCGGTGCGCCGGGCGATCTCCACCACCCGGACCGGGTCGCCGTCGCCGGCCTCGATGCTCATCCGCCAGATGTCCACGTTGGTGGGTCCGAAGAACATGCCCATCGTGTTGGTCTCGCCGGTGCGGCGGGCCAGCCGGGCCGCCTCGACCAGCCAGTCCCGGCTGTCGTCGAGCCGCTGCCGGCACCGGCCGGCCAGGGCGGCGACCAGATG
>NZ_JBEZGQ010000757.1:0-4240 GCF_040650095.1 Actinoplanes sp. NPDC048791
GTCAGGCCGCGGCTCGCGGTCAGGCCCGGGGGCGCCGCTGTCAGGCCGCGGCTCGCGGTCAGGGCCGGGGGCGCCGTTGTCAGGTCGCGGCTCGCGGTCAGGCCGGGGCTGCCGCTTCCGCGTTCGGGGCGTCGAAGAGGGCCGAGCGGGACACCGCGCCCACCGGCTTGCCGTCGGAGACCACCACGACGTTGAGCGAGTCGCTGGTCAGCATCACGGCCAGCGCGTCGTACAGGGTGCCTGAGACGTCGACCGTGGGCAGGCGCTCGATCTCCTCGATCTGCCCGACCGGACGCATCGCGTCGCGCACCGGCGTGACCGCCAGCCGCCGTACCCCCCGGTCGGTGCCGACGAACTCGCTCACCGCCGCCGACGCCGGCTTGCTGAGCAGGTCGGCCGGGGTCGCGTACTGCATGAGCCGGCCGCCCTCGGCCAGCACCGCGATCCGGTCGCCCAGCCGTACGGCTTCATCGATGTCGTGGGTGACCAGCACGATGGTCTTGCGGACCGCCTCCTGGAGCCGGAGGAACTCCTCCTGCAGCCGGCCGCGCACGATCGGGTCGACCGCGGAGAACGGCTCGTCCATGAGCAGCACCAGCGGGTCGGCCGCGAGAGCCCGGGCCACGCCCACCCGCTGGCGCTGACCGCCGGAGAGCTCGTGCGGATAGCGGCCGCCGTAGCGCTTCGGGTCGAGCCCGACCAGCTCGAGCAGCTCCTCCGCGCGGTCCTTGATCCGCTTGCGGTTCCAGCCCAGCAGCCGCGGCACCGTGCCGATGTTGGTGCGGATGCTCTGGTGCGGGAACAGCCCGACGTTCTGGATCACGTAGCCGATCTGCCGGCGCAGCTCGACCGGGTCCTGCTGCGAGACGTCCGCGCCGTCGATCAGGATCCGGCCCTTGGACGGCTCGATCAGCCTGTTGATCATGCGGAGCACGGTGGACTTGCCGCACCCGGACGGCCCGATCAGCACGGCGAGCTCGCCCGCCCGCACCTCCAGGCTGATGTCGCCGACCGCCACGGTCCCGTCCGGATAGACCTTCCCGACGTTCTCGAGCGTGATAGACGCCGCGGTCCGGCCAGCGCCGGAGTCGTTGATCGCGGTAGCGTCCACGTATGTCCTTCCTGTCGAGGGCCCCGGTGCCTGCGTGGCCCCTCGCTGCTCCCGGGGAGCTGGCCGCCCCCGCCGATGACGGGCCGGGAAATCCGTGGTTCTCGTGGCGCTATGTCCACGACAACGCCGGCGAGATCCTGTCCGCACTGCAGTTCCACGCGGGTCTCACCGCCCGTGCGGTGATCATCGCGCTGATCGTCGCGTTGCCGCTCGCGGTCGTCTCCTACTGGTGGCGACCACTGACCGGCCCGATTCTTGCACTCTCGGGCGTCCTCTACACGATCCCGTCGCTGGCACTTCTCGCCCTGGTCGCGCCGGCGGTCGGCACGACCAGCGACACGTCGGTGCTGATCGCCCTCGTGCTGTACGCGCTGCTGGTGCTCACCCGCAACTCGCTGGCCGGGCTCACCCAGGTCCCGGCCGAGGTCCGCGACGCCGCGGCCGGCATGGGGTACGGGCGCTTCGGCCGGCTGTGGCGCATCGAGCTGCCGCTGGCCCTGCCCGGCATCCTCACCGGCCTGCGGCTGGCCACCGTCTCCACCGTGGCGCTAGTCACAGTCGGTTCGCTGATCGGCAAGGGCGGCCTCGGCGAGATGATCCTCGGCGGCTTCCGGAACAACTTCTACAAGGCCGAGATCATGACCGGGACGCTGCTCTGCGTCGGGCTGGCCCTGGTCCTCGACCTGGCGCTGGCCGGAGTGGGCCGGCTGCTCACCCCGTGGGCGAGGGAGCGCAGCTCGTGAACTACTTCCAAGAGGGCTTCGTCTGGCTCAACGACCCGCTCAACTGGACCAACCCCGGCGGCCTGTTCGACCGCCTCCAGGAACACCTGCTGATCAGCCTGTGGGCGGTGCTGCTGGGCTGCGTCATCGGCTGGCCGCTCGGCATCTGGCTCGGCCACCGCGGCCGGGGCGGCGGGGCGGTGCTCACCTTCGCCAACCTGACGCTGGCCATCCCCACCCTGGCCCTGCTCACCATCCTGCCGCTGACCCCGCTCGGCTTCGGCCAGCCCCCGGTGGTCGTCGCGCTGGCCGTCTTCGCGGTGCCGCCGCTGCTGGCCAACGCGTACACGGGGCTGCGCCAGATCGACCCGGAGACCCGGGAAGCGGCGCGCGGGATGGGCCTCTCCGGCGGGCAGGTGCTGCGGCGGGTGGAGCTGCCGTTGTCGGTGCCGTACCTGGCGGCCGGGCTGCGCACCGCGGCCGTGCAGGTGGTGGCCACCGCAGCGCTGGCCGCGTTCGTCAACGGCGGTGGGCTCGGCGAGATCATCTCCGCGGGCTTCGGGATCGGCATGAGCAACGGCGGCGGCGGGCAGATCGTGGCGGGCGGCATCGCTGTGGCGCTGCTCGCATTGCTGGTGGAAGCGGTGCTCGCAGGCGTACAACGACTGGTGACACCGGCTGCGCTCCGGACGGACCGGCGCCGCCGGCCCACCGCAGCGGCCCCGGCCGGGTAATGGTCTCGCATCGTTACGAAACTTGTCGGACCCTGCGAGTAGGAATGAACGTGGGCCGCTCAGCGCGCCCGACAAACTGAAAACACACGGGCATCGGACACCGACTGCCCGTCGGACACGCGGCGCGGCCCCTGGCCGTGCCGGGACACAGAAGGCGGCAGTATGCGTCGACACCTGCTCTTGACGGCCGGCACCCTCATGACCGCCGCCGTCATCCTCGCCGGCTGCGGCGAGTCCGGCTCCTCCGGCACGGAGGCCCCCGCGAGCTCCGCCGCGGGCAACGGCTGCGCCCCCGTCGCCGGCGACAAGCTCGTCGTCCTCACCGACGACAAAAGCCTGCAGAACACCGACAACATCGTTCCCGCGATCAACAAGAAGGCCTCGTCGCCGCAGCTCATCGCCGCCCTCGACAAGGTCTCCGCGGCGCTCGACACGACCAAGCTGATCGAGCTCAACAAGGCCGTCGACATCGACCGCAAGTCGTCCAAGGCGGCCGCCGAGGAGTTCGCCACGGCCAACTCCATCACCACCGGCATCGCGAAGGGCCCCGGCGGCGACCTGACGGTCGGCGCGGCCAACTTCAGCGAGAACGCGACCCTCGGCGAGCTCTACAACATCGCGCTGACGGCCGCGGGCTACAAGGTCAAGGTCCAGCAGATCGGCAACCGCGAGCTGTACGAGCCGGCCCTGGAGAAGGGCGACATCGACGTCGTCCCGGAGTACGCGGCCACCCTGGCGACGTTCCTGTCCGGCAAGGTCGACGGCAAGAGCGCCAAGGACCCGTCCTCGCCGCAGCTCGACACCACGATGACCAACCTGACCGCCCTCGGTGACAAGGTCGGCCTGGTCTTCGGCAAGCCCTCCACGGCGCAGGACCAGAACGCCTTCGCCACCACGGAGGCCTTCGCCACCAAGTACTCCGTCAAGACCCTGTCCGACCTCGCGGCCAAGTGCTCGGGTGCGGCGACCGTCCTCGGTGGCCCGCCGGAGTGCCCGCAGCGGCCCAAGTGCCAGCAGGGCCTCGTCGAGACCTACAAGTTCGAGGCGGGCAAGTTCAGCTCGCTCGACGCGGGCGGCCCGCTCACCAAGACCGGCCTCAAGCAGGGCACCATCAGCGTCGGCCTGGTCTTCAGCTCGGACGGCGCACTGGCCGCCGGCTGACGACTGACTGTTGCCGGTTCCTCACCGGCCGGCCGAATCACCCCGGATGCGGGGCATCGCAAGGGCGATGCCCCGCATCTGCCCGTTTCGCGACGCCTGCCGCTCTCGGTAGCATCTGCGACCATGCCTGACCGGGACCCCGAGGCGTCGCCCAACGCCCGCCTACTCACGGCCCTGATCTGGGCCGGCGTCGGCCTGGCCCCGGTCGCCGCCCTCGTCGCGCTGCTCGGCGGCAGCGACAACTCGATCCGCTTCGCGGTGCTGCTCATCGCGGTCTGCGTGGTCCTGATCGGCGCGGCGCTGCTGGTCCGCAACGATCCGGTGCTGCTCAAGATGGACGTCGAGGACCAGGTCACGGCGATGCGCGACGAGCTGCGGGAGGAGATCGCGGCCAGCGCCCGGGGGACTGGTCAGCGGGTCAAGGCCTTGCAGGACGAGATGACGCGGATGCGGGCGGCCGGGTCGCCGGTTGCTGCGCTGGCCTCGGCAGGACCGCGACCGATGGGCGCGGC
>NZ_JBEZGQ010000758.1:0-4238 GCF_040650095.1 Actinoplanes sp. NPDC048791
CCGGCCTCGGCCCGCGCGGCGGTGACATCGCGCACTGCCTGCTGCACCTCGGCCCGGGCGGCGTCCCGCTCACGGCCCAGAGCCTCGGCCCGCTCGTTGGCTGCCGCACTCTGCTCCCGCGCCGCGGCAAGATCACGGGTCAGCGCCTGCACGCCGACCCGTGCAGCCTCCAGCTCCCGCGCTGTCGTCTCGGTCTCCCGGCGAGCGACGCCCAGCTCCCGCGCCTTCGCTTCGGTCTCGCGGCGAGCGTCGTCGAGCTCGCGGGACTTGGCATCGGTCTCCCGTCGGGCTTCGTCGAGCTCACGGGACTTGGCTTCGCTTTCCCGGCGGGCGTCGTCGAGCTCCCGCCGGACAGCCGTGGCCTCCGCGCGGGCCCGGTCCCGTTCCGTCTCGGCCTGCTCCCGCAGCGCGACAGCAGCACTAGCAGCAGCCTGCGCCTCGTCGCGCCCCGCAACGGCCAGCCGGGCGTCCTGCGCAGCGGCCTCAGCCAGCCGCCGGGCATGCTGCGCGGCCTGCTGGGCGTCATCACGTTCGGCCCGCGCGACAGCAGCCTCCTGCGCGGCCGCCCCGGCGGCCTCGGCAGCCCGATCAGCATCACGGCGGGCATCGTCGCGTTCGGTGTGCGCGGCCGCGACCTGTCGGGACGTCTCCGCCCGGACCTCGGCCACCTGCCGCTCCACCCCGGCCGGTGACATCTCGGCGTGCAGGGCCTCGCTGAGCGTGCCGACGAGCTGATCGAGACGATCGACGGCCTCCCAGGTGCGGGCCACCTGACCGGCGAGCCCGGGCGAGGACCGGTGCCGCATCCGCACGTTGCGCGAGGCCCGCTGGCACTCACCGTCGTTGTCCCGGCAGTAGCGGAACGGACGACCGGCGGCGGCCCGCTGCGGAACTGGCCGCCCACAATGGGCACACGGACGCGTCTCGGGCACCGGATCGCCGGAGTAGACGCCACCGGCACCGCCTGGGGCCAGCTCGGCGGCCCCGGGTGCAGACCCAGAACCGGCACCCGTGCCGATAGCTTCTCCGGCGGATCGGTGTCTGGCGGCCAAAGACCCGGCGGCCACAGACCCGGCGGACCCGGACCCGATGTCGTCCCCGGTGGATCCGTGCCGGGTCATGACCGCCCCAGCGGTCCATCCCGAGGAGCCGGCTCCAGAGGGCCGGGCCGTTGCGGCACCGGTAGCCGGACCCGCCAAAGCCGGACCCGCCAAAGCCGGACCAGTTGAAGCCGGACCAGTTGAAGCCCCACCCGTTGAAGCCCGACCAGTGGAAACCGGACCTGCCAAAGCCGGACCAGTTGAAGCCGGACCAGTCGAAGCCTCACCCGTCGAAGCCGGACCAGTGGAAACCGGACCTGCCAAAGCCGGACCCGCCGAGGCGGAGCCGGTCGAGGTCGAGCCGGTCGACGTCGGGCCGGTCAAGGCCGGATCAGCCGACGTCGGGCCGGTCAAGGCCGGATCAGCCGACGTCGGGCCGGTCAAGCTCGGGCCGGTCGAAGCCGGATCGTTCGTCACGGAAGCGTCGTCATCCACCATCGCGGACCGACCCTAACGCCACCCACCGACACTTTCCCGCCACCGCGCCGCACCACCTCACGATCCGGCACCCGTCATCGGGCGTTCGGTGACACCAGCGCACCGTTCGGCCATTTCCATGGGCGCCATCACCACGGCGACGGCTAGGAAGAGCGCATGAGCAACGAGGTCACCGTCCCCCTGCTGCCCTGCGCCTCCCTCGACGACACCGTCGCCTTCTACGAGGTGCTCGGCTTCCACTCGACCTACCGCCAGCGCAGACCCAACCCGTACGCGGCCATGCAGCGCGAGGATCTCAACCTGCACTTCTTCGAGATGGCGGGCTTCGATCCGGCCCAGTCCTACAGCTCGTGCCTCGTGCTGACCCCCGACATCGGCGGGCTGCACCGGGCGTTCGCGGCGGGCATGCGGGCCGCGTACGGCAAGGTGCTGGTCGCCGGCACCCCGCGGATGACCCGGCCCCGGCCGCGCAAGAACTACGACGGGGTGAGCGGCTTCAGTGTCATCGACCCCGGTGGCAACTGGATCCGCATCGTGCAGCACACCCCGGCCGCCCCGACCCCGGCCCAGGCGCCGGCGCCGGCGGGACGACTGGAAAGGGCTCTGGCGAACGCGGTCGTGCTGGCCGACTCCAAAGGAGACCCGCGCCAGGCCGCCCGCGTCCTGGACAGCGCCCTGGCCCACCTCGGCGACGGCGATCCCGTCACGCACGTCGAGGTGCTGGTCTACCGGGCCGAGGTGGCGCTGGTCCTGGACGACCCGGCCACCGCCGCCGAGATGCTGACCCGCGCCCGGCAGGTGCCGCTGACCGCGGACGAGACCATCCGAGCGGCTGCCGCGTTCGAGAACGCCGCGGACCTGCTCTAGGAGAAGAACTCCTTGACCACCGGGGCGAGCGCGGCCGGCTTCACCAGGTGGGTCTGTCCCGGCAGGGTGCGGTATTCCGCTTTCGGCAGTGCCTCGCTCAGCGCCCGGGCCGCGTTGCGCATGTACTGCGGGCTCTTGCCGCCGTCGAGCACGAGCGCCGGGGCCGTCACGCCGGACCAGCGGGTCGGGTCCAGCGGCTTGCCGCGTCCGGTGTCGCCGAGGATGCGCAGGTCGTAGGGCAGGGTGTGGGCGGCTGCCTTGATCTTGCGGAACGGTGGCAGCAGCGCCAGGATCTGCACCGCGAAGCCGGGCATGTCGACCGAGCGCAGGAACTTCTTGACCGCGCCGCCGGTGTCGCCGGCCGCGATCAGCGCTTCGGTCTCGGCCAGGAACGTGTCCGGGCGCGGCGCGTGGGTGTCGTCGACGATGAACGGCGGCTCGTAGAGGGCGAGCCGGCTGAAGCCGGGCAGGCGGTCGGCGGCGTCGGCGGCCAGGACCGCTCCGGAGGAGGTGCCGAGCAGGTACGCCGTACCGCCGGCCGCCGCGAGCAGCGCGGCCAGGTCCTCGATCTCCCGCTGCGGTGACCAGGGCAGTGTGTTGCCGCTGTCGCCGCGGCCACGACGGTCGTAGAAGTACACGGTGTAGGTGTCGGCGAGCGCGGCGGCCAGTCCCCGCGCGGGTCCCTGGTCGCGGTAGCACATGGCGCCGTCGACGAGGATCAGTGCCGGTCCGGTGCCGGTGGTCTCGTACGCGATGGTGGTGCCGTCGGCGGAGGTGACGGTAGGCATGGTGATAGTCCTTCAGTCGAGGCTGTCGGGGCTTTTGAGGTCGGAGCTTTCGAGGGAGGCGAGGAAGGCGGGCCAGATCCCCGGATCCGCGGGGGTGAACAGCGCGTGGGCCACGACCAGTGAGCCGTGGAAGCCGCGCAGGAAGCGGTAGATGGCGTCGGGTGCGCGTACGGCCAGGGTGTGCGGGTTGGTGAACGACACGACGCCGTCGGGGATCACCGTGCTGTGCACCGGGTCGCCGGCGCGGGGTGCGGCGTCGAGTCCCAGCGCGTGGTGCAGGCGCTGCCAGGTGCGGGGCCAGTCCGTGACCGGCGGCCCGAAGATGTCGACCGGGATGGCGAAGCGGCCGGGGAACCAGTACAGGCATTGCGTCAGCGTGTGGAAGAACAACTCGGTGCCGTACCGCATCGCCTCGTACTCGTCGGCCCAGTCGTCGCCCGGCAGGAACCCGCTGGTCACCGTCCGCAGGACGGTGGACGCGCCGGCGCGGCCCTCGATCAGATACTCGTACGCGACGAAGCGCCCGTCCTCGCCGGTGTCGCTGCGGTACGCGAACCGGTGCGGCGGCTGCGCGGCGGTGACGTGCCCCTCCGGCATCCAGCCCTCACCGAACGAGGTGCGTACGGTCTCGCCGTCGATCTCGGTGCGCCCGACGAACCAGGAGCTGATCCCGGGCCCGGTGGCGACCGTGTCCCACACCTGCTCGGGGGTGGCCGGCACCTGCGCGTCCAGGTGGGCCTCGAAATCCTTGCCCATCAGCGCTCCCGGGTCACGGTGGGGTGCACGGCGACGACCAGGCGGTGGCTGCGCCCGCCCGGCGCGTCCTCGTCGTGGAAGCGGCTCACCAGGGCGGTGACGGCCACGGTCAGCTCCTCGGCGAACGCGGCCCGGTCGGCGGCGCTGGCGAAGCGGACCTCGCCGTCGATGGCGAACGTGGCGACCTTCTGCCGGGCCTGGCCCGCGCCGGTGATCAGCTCGCCGACGTCGCGGACCAGCCGCGCCGCGACGGCGAGCAGCCAGCGCGCGGACAGCCGGTCCGGCGCCC
>NZ_JBEZGQ010000759.1:0-4234 GCF_040650095.1 Actinoplanes sp. NPDC048791
GCCGGATCGAGACGTACTCCAAGGGCATGCGCCAGCGCACCCGGGTCGCCGCGGCCCTGGTGCACGACCCGCAGGTGCTGCTGCTGGACGAGCCGAACAGCGCCGTCCCGAAGACCTCCGCGATCACCGGCTGACCTGCTCGTCGTCGTGGTGCAGGGCGACCTCGTCGACGTGCACCGCCCGGCGCATCCGGTAGTACTGCAGCACGATGGCCAGGCCCACGCCCACCTCGGCGGCGGCCAGCACGATCACGAACAGGGCGAACACCCCGCCGGAGTGCGCGGGCCGGCCGTTGGGATACGCCCAGGACTCGATCTGCACGCCGACCAGGGTGGCCCGGACCGCGGCGTCGGCGGTCACGAAGATCAGATTGACCGCATTGAGCATCAGCTCGACCGCCATCAGCACCAGGATCGCGTTGCGTCGGCGCAACACGCCGTAGACGCCGAGGCCGAACAGCAGCGCACCCGTCACGTACGGGATCACGGCATGCATCAGGCCTCATCCCCCTTGCGGGCGCCGATGTCCGGACGCGACAGCACGATCGCACCCACCAGGGCGGCGAGCAGCAGGATCGACAGCACCTCGAACGGCAGCACCCACTGGCCGAAGATCTGCGTGCCCATCCGCTCGGCCGTGCCCGGGGCGGGCCGGTCGTAGAGCGTCCAGCGGAACGCGTCGGCCAGCAGCGCGGCCAGGCCCAGCCCGACCCCGCCCCCGACGATCAGCGCCGGCCAGGCCGGGCGGTCCAGGTCACGGGAGGGGCCGATCGGCGCGCGGGTCAGCATGACCGCGAACAGCAGCAGCACGACCACCGCGCCGACGTAGACCAGGATCTGCACCCAGGCGACCAGCTCGGCCCCGAGGACCAGGTAGAGCCCGGCGACCGCGCCCAGGCTGATCACCAGGTAGAGCCCGGAGCGGACCAGGTGGGTGCTGGTGACGACCGCCGCGCCGGAACCCACCGCCACGGCTCCGAGCGCCAGCAGCAGCACGTCGGCGACCGTCACTTCTCCGGCTCCGGGCGTACGGCCGGGCGCGCGGTCTTGGCCGGGGTGGCCGCACCGGGGCCGGCGGCCTTGCGCGCGGCGGTGGCCTCCTCCTTCGACGGCTCGCCGAGCACGTCGTGGGCCGGCGGCGGCGGAACGGTCCGCATCCAGTCGCCGAGGCGGTCCTTGTCGTGCAGGAGGTTGAGCACGTCGGTCTCCGCGTACTCGAACTCGGGGGTCCAGTGCAGCGCGTCGAACGGGCAGACCTCGATGCAGATGCCGCAGTACATGCACAGGGAGAAGTCGATGTCGAACTTGTCGAGGACGTTGCGCTGCCGGGCCCGGGCGGCACCGGGAACGACGACCTCTTCCTTGTGCGAGTCGATGTAGATGCACCAGTCCGGGCACTCGCGGGCGCACAGCATGCAGACCGTGCAGTTCTCCTCGAGCAGGGCGATGACCCCGCGGGAGCGCGGCGGCAGGTCCGGCTCGACGTCCGGATACTGCTGGGTGCTGCTGCGCTTGGTCATCGTCTTGAGCGTGACGGCCAGACCGTTGATCAGGCCCTGGCCCGGCGTGTGCCGATCTCCCTGCTCGCTCATAAGGGCATATCCTGCCCGGTCCCACCGGCGTAGGCGAGCACACCCCCGCTTCTGTTGTCCGACGGGTTGCGGCCGGGCGTCCTGAGGGCGCCCGGCCGCACTCCCCGGCTATGCGCAGAGGGCCGTGTCCACGGCCTTCAGCACCTTGTCGGCCGATGCCTCGTCGACCGGCGTCGAGGTCACGGCCACCGTCGCCGCGCGACCGTCCTCGGTGACGCCGCCACGGGTCTCGTAACCCGGGATGTCACCGCCGTGGCCCCAGGCCAGACCTCCGCAGCTGAGCGGATAGCTCAGCAGGCCCAGGCCGTACCGGGCGCCGGGCCACATGTCCGCCGGGACGGTCTTGCGCATCTCCTTCAGCTGCGCGGCCGGCAGCAGGCGGCCGGCCAGCAGCGCGCCGAAGAACTTGTTCAGGTCTGTCGGGGTGGCGATCATCTGCCCGGCGGCCCAGCCCCAGGACGGGTCGAGTGTGGTGACGTCACGCGGCTTGCCCGCCGCGTCCGGGTGGTAGCCCTGCGGGTGCCGTTCCCGGATGCCCTGCTCGCCGACGGCCGGGAAGTAGGTGTGCCGCAGCCCGGCCCGGCGGATCACCCGCTCGGTGAGCACCTCGGTCAGCGGGCGCCCGGTCACCTTCTGGATCAGCAGGCCGGCCACCACATAGTTGGTGTTGCTGTATGCCCACTTGGCCCCGGGCGCGAAGTCGGCCGGATGCGCCAACGCGAGATCGAGCAGCTCACGCGGCTCCATGTAGGTGTGCTGCAACGCAAACGAGCCGTCCACGTCGAGGTAGTCGGTGTAGTTGGGCAGACCGCTGGTGTGCTGCAGCAGCTGCCGCACGGTGATGTGCCGGCCGTCGATCCCCTCGCCCCGCACCAGGCCCGGCAGGTAGGTGTCGATCGGCGAATCCAGGGCCACCTTCTGCTCGGCCACGAGCTGCAGAACCGCCACGGCCACGAACGTCTTGGTGTTGCTGCCGATCCGGACCTGGCCGTCGGCCGGGACGCGAGCGCCGGTGCGCAGGTCACCAACTCCGGCGGTGAGATCACGGGTGCGGCCGTCGCGGCCCTTGACCGCGGCCAGCGCACCCGGGGCACCGCCGTCCCCGACGAGCTGCTGCAACTGGTCACGGACAGGATCACGCGGGGCGGCACTGACCGGCTGGGCGACGCCGGCGACCAGGGCGCCGGTGGTCAGGACGGCTGCTGCGACATGACGCAGGGACATCGGTGAGAGCTCCTCGGCAGGGGTTGCTGGGACCCCTCAAGCCTTTCGGAGACGGCCCGCCGGGACGAGCCGGCCAGCCCCACAACCGAGGGTGGGGCCAGCCCCACCCCTACAGTGCGAGTTTCACCACCGCGGTCAGCACGAGCTGGGCCAACGCCACCGGGACCAGCACCAGCCAGCACAGCCGCTGCAACTGGTCCTCGCGCAGCCGCGGATAGCTGACCCGCAGCCAGATGACCACGAAGGACACCGCGAACACCTTCACCAGCGTCCACAGCCAGCCGAAGTGGGCCGGGTCCGGGCCGTGCCAGCCACCCAGAAACAGCACGGTGGTCAGGGCGGCGATGACGACGATGCCGACGTACTCGGCGAGCAGGAAGAACGCGAAACGCAGCCCGGAATACTCGGTCATGTAGCCGAAGACCAGCTCCGAGTCGGCGATCGGCATGTCGAACGGCGGCCGCCGGATCTCGGCCAGCCCGGAGACGAAGAAGACCAGCGCGGCCGGCGCCTGCCAGATCAACCACCACGGCGACCAGGCCTCGACGATGCCGGGCAGGCTCAGCGTGCCCGCGGCCATCGCGACACTCGCGGCCGACAGCACCAGCGGCAGCTCGTAACCGAGCAGCTGGGCCGCGCCGCGCAGGCCGCCGAGCAGGCTGTACTTGTTCGCCGACGCCCACGCCGACATCAGCACGGCGACCACACCGACGCCGAGGACGGCGAGAACGAAGAACAACCCGATGTCCATCGGCTGGGCGACCAGGCCGCCGGGCCCGAGCGGGATGGCCAGCAGGACGATGAGGTACGGGAACAGCGCCACGATCGGGGCCAGCTGGAACACCCGGCGGTCGGCGTCCCGCGGGGTGATGTCCTCCTTCTGCACGAACTTGACGCCGTCGGCGACGAGTTGCGCCCAGCCGTGGAAGCCGCCCGCGTACATCGGGCCCAGCCGGCTCTGCATGTGGGCCATGACCTTGTGTTCCATCTGGCCGACGACCAGCGGCACCACCAGGAACGCGGCGACCACGGCGACGACCCGGACTCCCAGATCGAGCCAGAGCGGCATCAGGTGTCCTTCCCGTCGCTGGTCTCCGGCGCAGTTCCCGTCTCCGGCGGCGTGCCGGGGGTCTCCGGCGGCGGCGTGGCATCCGCGGCGGCCTTCGCCGCGCCTGCCTGGTCGGCGGCCTCGGCTGCCTCGGCCTGGCCGGCACCGATCGTCTCGGCCGGTCCGGCCGCTGCCGGATCCACCGTGGGCGGTGCCGCGTGTCCGGGCGCTGCCTGCCCACCTGGTCCCGGCGGCGCCTGCTCCCCCGTCCCGGCCTGGACCGCTTGCGGGTCCGTTCCCGGATCGGCCGCCGGAGCTGCCCGGCGTTCCGGCCGGGCCGGGCGCTCTCCTGCCGGGCGGACCGGGCGCTC
>NZ_JBEZGQ010000760.1:0-4228 GCF_040650095.1 Actinoplanes sp. NPDC048791
TGCTGGATGGCCCAGTTGTAGATGGCGTCACCGGCCCGGAAGTCGAACTGGCCCCGGTTGGGCTCGGTCGCGTCGGGGTGCAGAGGCCGCCGCCCGCGAAGCCGCCGTTCTCGCCAGCCGGCGCCTGGACCGCGCCGAGGCCACCGCCCGCGAAGCCGTGGTCCACGCAGCGCAGCGCCTGGATCGCGCGGAAGTCGCCGCCCGCGAAACAAAGACACTCGCAGCCCAGCGCCTGGATCGCGCGGAAGCCGCCGCCCGCGAAACAAAGACACTCGCAGCCCAGCGCCTGAACGAAGCCGAAGCCGCCGCCCGCCAGAGCGCAGCGCTGGCAGCCCAACGTTTCGCCGCCGCCGAGGCCGCCGCCCGCCTGACCGCGGCCCAAGCAGCCCGACGACTCGACGCCGACGAAGCAGCCCAGCGTCAAGGTGCCCTCCGCAAACGCGACCGCGAGGCCCAACTGATCCGCGAGTCAGCCCTGCGGGCAGCGCAACGCCAGGTAGCCGTTGACGCCGCCCTGTTGCAGGCCGCGGTTCGCGCACAGCACCAGGACGACACCCTCCCGGCCGCCGCCGAGCCGGCGTGAGCAGAGGCAGACCGGACCGGGGGAGCAGAGGCATCGGCCGCCAGGCGTGTTCCAGACCACTGCCACCGGCAGGTCGCCCCGGCCGCAGTTGCTCTCGATCCGGCCTAGGCTGCACAGGTGGCAGACGTGACTGAGGCCAGCATCCGTCGTGCGCTCAAGCGGGCGACCGATGGTAAGGCGATCGATGCCGGTGAGGCGACGGCTCTGCTTGCCGCCGACGGGCCGCTGTTCGACGAGTTGCTCGCGGTGGCCGGCGGGGTGCGTGACGCCGGGTTGCGGGAGGCGGGCCGCCCCGGCGTGGTCACGTACTCGAAGAAGGTTTTCATCCCGCTGACCCGGCTGTGCCGCGACCGCTGCCATTACTGCACCTTCGCGACGGTGCCGCACCGGCTGCCGGCGGCGTTCCTGGAGCGCGACGAGGTGCTCGCGATCGCCCGGGAGGGCGCCGCGCAGGGCTGCAAGGAGGCCCTCTTCACGCTCGGCGACCGGCCCGAGGAGCGGTGGCCGGCGGCCCGGCAGTGGCTCGACGAGCGCGGCTACGACTCGACCCTGGACTACGTGCGGGCCTGCGCGATCGCCGTGCTCGAGGAGACCGGGCTGCTGCCCCATCTCAATCCGGGCGTCATGAGCTGGGCCGACCTGCAGCGGCTCAAGCCGGTCGCGCCGAGCATGGGCATGATGCTGGAGACGACCGCCACCCGGCTCTGGTCCGAGCCCGGCGGCCCGCACTTCGGCTCGCCCGACAAGGAGCCCGCCGTCCGGCTGCGGGTGCTCGACGACGCCGGCCGGGTCGGGGTCCCGTTCACCACCGGCATCCTGATCGGCATCGGCGAGACGCCGGCCGAGCGGATCGACGCCGTCTTCGCGATGCGCCGCAGTGCCCGCGAGTACGGCCACATCCAGGAAGTCATCATCCAGAATTTCCGCGCCAAGCCGGACACGGCGATGCGTGGCATGCCCGACGCGGAGTTGCGGGAGCTCGCCGCGACGGTGGCGGTCGCCCGGATCATCATGGGTCCCCGCGCCCGCCTCCAGGCCCCGCCCAATCTCATCGCCGGCGAATACGCCCTGCTGCTGCGGGCGGGCATCGACGACTGGGGTGGTGTCTCCCCGGTGACGCCCGACCACGTCAATCCCGAGCGCCCGTGGCCGCAGATCGAGGCGTTGCGCGAGCAGTCCCGCGCGGCCGGCTTCGAGCTGCGGGAGCGGCTCACCATCTACCCCGAGTACGTCCGCCGCGGCGAGAGCTGGCTCGACCCGCGCCTGGCCGCGCACGTGGCCGCGCTGGCCGACCCGGCCACCGGGCTGGCCCGCGAGGAGGCCATGCCGGCCGGGCTGCCCTGGCAGGAGCCGGACGACGCGTACGCGAGCGGCCGCACCGACCTCTTCGCCACGATCGACACCGAGGGCCGCACCGGTGACCGCCGCGGCGACTTCGACAGCGTGTACGGCGACTGGGACGAGGTGGCCGCGCACATCTCCGCCGAGGCCGTCGCCGCCGGTGCCGGCAAGGTCGTGCCGCGCATCGAGTCCGACGTGCTGGCCGGCCTCAAGCTCGCCGCCGAGGATCCGGCCGCCCTGCTGGATCCGGCGCACGAGGTCAAGGCCATGGCGCTGTTCAACGCGGACGGTTCCGCCCTGGACGAGCTGGCCCGCCTCGCCGACGACCTGCGCAAGGACGTCAACGGCGAGGACGTCACGTACGTGGTCAACCGCAACATCAACTTCTCCAACGTGTGTTACGTCGGCTGCCGGTTCTGCGCGTTCGCGCAGCGCGAGCAGGACGCCGACGCCTACCGGCTGTCCGTGGAGCAGGTCGCCGACCGGGCCGAAGAAGCCTGGCGGGACGGTGCCACCGAGGTCTGCATGCAGGGCGGCATCGACCCCAAGATGCCGATCACCGCGTACGCCGACCTGGTGCGGGCCGTGAAGCGCCGGGTGCCCGGGATGCACGTGCACGCGTTCTCCCCGATGGAGATCGTCACCGGCGCGGCCAAGGCCGGGGTGTCGGTGCGGGAGTGGCTGACCGAGCTGCACGAGGCCGGGCTCGACACGATCCCGGGCACCGCCGCCGAGATCCTCGACGACGACGTGCGCTGGGTGCTGACCAAGGGCAAGCTGCCCGCCTCGGCCTGGATCGACGTGGTGACCACCGCGCACCAGGTGGGCATCCGGTCCAGCTCGACGATGATGTACGGCCACGTCGACCACCCCCGCCAGTGGCTGGGCCACTTCCGGGTGCTGGCCGGCATCCAGGACGTGACCGGCGGTTTCACCGAGTTCGTGGGCCTGCCGTTCATCCACACCAACGCCCCGATCTACCTGGCCGGCATCGCCCGCCCCGGCCCGACCTGGCGGGAAAACCGGGTGGTCCACGCGATGGCCCGGATCCTGCTGCACGGCCGGATCGGCAACATCCAGTGCTCCTGGGTGAAGCTCGGTGACGAGGGCACGATCGCGATGCTGAACGGCGGCTGCAACGACCTCGGCGGCACTCTGATGGAGGAGACGATCTCCCGCATGGCCGGGTCGGAGCACGGCTCGGCCCGTACGGTCGCGCAGTTGAAAGAGCTGGCAGCCGCCGCCGGCCGTCCATCGGCCGAGCGCACGACGGTCTACGGCCGCCGCTAGATCACCCTCCCGGACACCCCTAGTCAACAGGTCACAAAATGGGGTAATTTGGACTCGACGCGCCGACCTCGCGTTACCTTCCGGTGGCCCGGACAGATAGGGCTGGAACGGGA
This sequence comes from Actinoplanes sp. NPDC048791, assembly GCF_040650095.1. Classification (NCBI taxonomy): domain Bacteria; kingdom Bacillati; phylum Actinomycetota; class Actinomycetes; order Micromonosporales; family Micromonosporaceae; genus Actinoplanes; species Actinoplanes sp. NPDC048791. The sequence goes on from NZ_JBEZGQ010000760.1 coordinate 3,328, forward strand.
CCGCGAGGCCGCCATGGCGCCTCGGGGAAACGGGCCTATTTATCAGGTTCGGCTTGACGACGCACGTCTTACACGCGTGTAATTTCGGTGGGGTTGTGGGAAAGGCGCGTCGCGAACCGCGTATTTCCCGCAAGAAACACGCCGCGTGCGTGGGGGGTCAGCGCAGGCATCGCTGCCGGCGCGGAAAAGGAGGCACGCCGATGGAAGCGCAGGTTGAAGGGGTGGACCTGCTCGGGGACGCGCCCGAGTGGCAGGAGCGGGCCCTGTGCTCGCAGACCGATCCAGAGGCTTTCTTCCCGGAGAAGGGCGGTTCGACGCGCGAGGCGAAGCGGATCTGCGGCCGGTGCGACGTCAAGGCAGAATGCTTGGAGTACGCGCTCGGTCACGATGAGCGTTTCGGTATCTGGGGCGGGCTCAGCGAGCGCGAACGTCGCAAGCTCAAGCGGCGCGTGGCCTGACGCGACCTTCCTGCAGACGCCGGGGGGCCGTCTCAGGAAAGTTCGTCGGGATCCACACCCAGCAGGTTGGCGACCTGCTCGATGATCACGTCATGCACGAGGTCGGCGAGGTCCTCGCGGTCCATCGCCCGGAATTCCAGCGGCCGCCGGTAGAGCACGATCCGCGGCGGCAGCTCCTGGCGTCCGGGCCGGCCCGGCAGCAGGCGGGCCAGGGGGACCTCGCCGTCCTCGAGCACGTCGGAGTCGTAGACGTTCAGCTCCGGGGGCACGTCCTCGACGGCGAACTCGACGCCGGCGAGCTCCTTGGCGTAACGCCGTTCGAGGCCCTCGACCGTGTCCAGGACGAGGTCGTCGAAGATCTCGGCCTTGGTCCGGGCGAGCGGCACGGTCGCCGGCACGAGCCGGCCGCGCAGGCCACGCCCGTGACGATCGCGGCGGGTGGG
>NZ_JBEZGQ010000761.1:0-4222 GCF_040650095.1 Actinoplanes sp. NPDC048791
GCCGCGCCGACCGGCCAGCCGCCCACACTCGGCGGCCGGAACGGCACCTGCCCGAGTGCCCGCAGGCCGGCGAGGAGCTGCTTCTGCTTGTTCTCCGGCAGTTCGGCCAGGTTGATGCCGAGCTGCCGGACCGCGCCGACCAGCCACTCGACCGGCTGTTTGACGAGCTGTCCGGCGGTGGCCGCGAAGGCGGGATCGGTGGCCAGCGCACGCAGCATCGCGCTGGTGCCGGTGCGACCGGCGGCGGCCAGCCGGGCGGTGGTCTCCGGTCCCGGTGCGGTGCCCGAGCCGTAGCGAACCCAGAGGCGCCGGGCCAGGAAGGGTGCGTGCGCCGGGTGCCGCACCAGCAGGTCGGCGTAGGAGTCCACGTCGAAGCGGCCGGTGTTGCCGAGCAGCGTGACCGGCGAGTCGTCGTGGCGGCGGGGGAGCAGCTCCGCGGTGCCGGCCGCGCGGTCGACCTGCCAGCCGGTGAGCACCCGCGCCCCGGCCTTGACGTCGGCCTCGCCGTAGCTGCCGACGCCGAGGGTGAACAGCTCCATCAGCTCCCGGGCGAGATTCTCGTTCGGGGCCTTGCGGGTGTTCTTCTGCCCGTCGAGCCAGAGGATCAGCGCGGGATCACGCAGCATCGCCCGGACCAGGGGCCCGGTCGCCCCGCCGCCGTAGCGCCGGAGCGTCTGCTGCTGGGCGAGCATCAGCGGCGCCGAGCGGACCTTCTGGGCCGACGTGGCCCAGTGGCCGTGCCAGAAGAAGGTGAGCTTCTCGGCCGCGCCGGACTCCGTGGCCATCCGGGCCAGCCACCATCGGGTCGCGGTGGTGAGCTGGGCGCGGGCGGTCTGCCGGGCCTTCTGCTTCTCCTCGCGGCTCGCGCCTTTCGGCGGCGTGCCGCCAGGGGGCAGGTCCGGGAGCTCGACGGTACGGCCGATCGGCTCGAGCACCTTGTCGAGGGTGGCGCCGGCCCCCGCGCGTTCGGCCGCGTCGACCTCGGCAGCCGTCGGTCCGAAGGTCAGCCTGCGCAGGAGATGGGACACCGCGACACGTTCGGTCATGCCGACGACGGTAGGGCCGGCGGGTAAGCGTTCGGTAAGGGTCGCGTTCGGGCCGCGTTCGCGTTCGGCAGATGAAGACGATGTTAACTTTCTTGATCTGGCGAGCGGCATAACCGCAGCTCAGCGCCTTCTTGCAGGATGCATTCAGGATCCGGCCACTCTGGACATTGCGCCTCGCCCGGGGCGCTGGCAAGCTACGCGGTGTTGCTTGGACGCCGCTGACCGTAACCGGTCGTGGCGCCGCCGTCATACCTCGGTCAGCCTGCCCTCACCGCCCGTCATCACGGCCCGCGGTCGCTCGGCCGTGTCCGCGTACGAGGGAGAGGAGACCGTCGAGTGGCGACCACCCAGCTGCCGCTCGCCGACGACCTGTACCTGGCCGCCCACGACGCCGCCCGCGGCCGTTGCCTGCTCACCCCGGCCACCCTGGGCCTCGGCCTGGCCGCCGGCCTGCTCGGCGAGCTGGTCTTCTGGCGCCGCCTGGAGCTGTACGACAACCAGGTCACCGTGCTCGACGACCGGCCCACCCCGGAGCCGGCCACCGCCGCCGTCCTGGAGCAGCTGCTGCGCGAGAGCCACCACCGCCAGATCCGCGACTGGATCGCCTTCCTGGCCACCGGCGTCGCGACCGAGCTCGTCGAGCGGCGCCTGGCCCGCGCCGGGCTGGTGCGCCGGACGGAGAAGCGCGGCCTGCTCGGCACCAAGGTCCGCTTCGTGCCGACCGACCCCGCGACCGCCGCCTGGCCCGGTACCCGGATCCGGATCGCCGCCACCCGCGGCGAGCTGCTGGACGGCCCCGATCTCGTGCTGGCCGGGCTGGTCCTGGCCACCGGTCTCGACCAGCACGTGCTCGTCACGCTCGAAGCCCGTGAGCGCGACCACCTGTTCGACCAGCTGCGCCGGCGGATGCCGGCCACGCTGCAGCATCTCGTCGGCCACGCAGAGGCCGCCGTCGGCGACGCCGTGATGGCCCGCCGCGCCTGACACCCCCTCCGTCCCGTTGGGAGATCCCCAAGTGCCCAGCACCTCCACCCCCGCCAGACCGAGCCAGCTCTCGACCGCCCTGGCCCGCGACCGCCTCGGCGTCGCCGCCGTCGTGTTCTTCGTGATGTCGGCCGCCGCGCCGCTGACCGTCGTGGCGGGCGTCGTGCCCACCGGCCTCGCGGTCACCGGGCTCACCGCCATCTCCATCGCCTTCCTCGCCGTCGCGCTCGTGCTCGCCGTCTTCGCGGTCGGCTACGTCGCCATGGCCCGGCACATCGCCAACGCCGGCGCCTTCTACGCCTACATCGCCCGGGGCATCGGCCGCCCCTTCGGGGTCGGCGCGGCGTGGGTCGCGCTGCTGGCCTACAACAGCTTCCAGGTCGCCTCGTACGGCGGCTTCGGCGCGATCGCCGCCCCGTTGTTCGCCGACTGGTTCGGCGTCGACCTGCCGTGGTGGGGCATCTCGCTGGTGGCCTGGGCGCTGGTCGCCGTCCTGGGCGTCCGCGACGTCGCGGTCAACGGCAAGGTGCTGGCCACCCTGCTGGTCGCCGAGATCGTGCTCGTGGTGATCTTCAGCTTCGCCGACATGCTCACCCCCGACTTCGCGGCCTCGTCCGCCCCGCTCAACCCGGGCAGCCTGGTCGGCACGGGTGCGGGGGCGCTGCTGGTCATGGCCGTCACCGGCTTCGTCGGCTTCGAGCAGTCCGTGGTGTTCAGCGAGGAGTCCCGCGATCCGCGCCGTACGGTGCCGCGGGCCACGTACATCGCGGTCGCGCTGATCGCGGTCCTGTACGCCTTCTCCGCCTGGGCGATGATCTCCGCCGCCGGGGCCGACCCGATCGGCCGGGCCGGCGCCGAGGGCCCGGAGCTGTTCTTCAACCTCGCCTCCGACCGGCTCGGCAGCACCGCCCTGCACCTGGGCCACGCACTGTTCCTGACCTCGCTGATCGCCGCGATGATCTCCTTCCACAACATCATCGCCCGCTACACCTTCTCGCTGGGCCGCGAGGGCGTGCTGCCCCGCGCCTTCGGCCGTACGGTGCCGGCCACCGGCGCGCCGAAGAACGGCTCCCTGGCCCAGTCGGCCGTGGGCCTGGCCGCGATCCTGGTGTACGCGCTGGCCGGCTGGGACCCGCTGGTGCAGCTGTTCTTCTGGGGCGGCACGACCGGCGGCATCGGCGTGCTGCTGCTGATCACGGTCACCTCGGCCGCGGTGATCGGCTACTTCGCCCGCAACCCCGAGGGTGAGGACGCCTGGCACCGCATCGGCGCCCCGGTGCTCGGCACGGTGCTGCTGCTCGTGGTGACGTACCTGGCGCTGACCAACATCGCCGTGCTGTTCGGCGTCGAGCCCGGTTCCACCCCGACCTGGGCCGTCCCGCTCGCGTACGCGGTGCTGACCCTGGCCGGCGTGAGCTGGGCACTGATCCTGCGCCGCAGCCGCCCGCAGGTCTACCGCGGCATCGGCATGGGCGCGCGCAGCGCCGGCACCGGCCACTCCTTCCGCGACGCCACTTCGGAGGCCCACCAGTGACTCCCGTGATCCGCCCCGCCGGCGAGGCCGAACTGCCGGCGGTCGGCGCCCTCATCGCCCTGTCCTTCGACGACCTGGAGCAGAACAGGTCGCTGGTCCCGGACCCGCAGTCCCGGCTGCGGGTGATGGGCGACTTCTTCACCCTGCTCACCGAGCACGCGCCGCTGTGCGGCAAGGTCGACGTGATCGACGACCCGGCCGGCGGGCTGGCGGCGGCCGCGGTGTGGTTCGACCGTACGCACGAGATGCCGGAGATCCCGCACTACGACGAGCGCCTGGCCGCGCTGGCGGGGGAGTGGCTGCCGCACTTCCACGAACTGGACGAGCTGTTCGACAAGCACCACCCGGTGGACCCGCACTGGCACCTGGCCTTCCTGGCGGTCCACCCGGACCACCAGGGTCACGGCCTCGGCGGTGCGCTGATGGACAGCACCCACCAGGACCTGGGCGGCGCGGCGGCGTACCTCGAGGCGACCAACGAGGACAACATCCGCCTCTACCGCCGGTACGGCTACACCGACATGATGCCGTTCGACATCCGGATGCCGGACGACACACCGTTCTACCGGATGTGGCGGGCCTGAGTCCCCCGGTCGTGGCGAGCCGGAGCAGGGCCTCGCCGCCCGTCTCGGCCTCGACCACCGAGAACCCGGCCCGC
>NZ_JBEZGQ010000762.1:0-4215 GCF_040650095.1 Actinoplanes sp. NPDC048791
GCCGACGGTCCGGCGGTCAGCCCCGGCGAGCTCACCGAAGCGCTGACCGCGCTCGACGGCCTGCGGATGCTGCGCGACGTGGACCGCGCCGTCGACCGCGAGCGGGCCGGCCGCGACTTCAGCAACCTGGCCTTCTTCGAGCTGTACGCGTCGCTCGAGGCGAACGAGGCGGACCTCCAGCAGCGGGTCCGCGACGCCCACGTGCTGCAACTGGGCACCGGCGGGCTCGGCTCCAACGTGCTGCAGAGCCTGGCCGGGCTCGGCGTTGGCCGGCTCACCCTGCTCGACGACGACGAGGTGGAGCCGAAGAACCTGGCCCGGCAGTTCCTCTACCGCGAGGCCGACCTCGGTAGTCCGAAGGTGGAACGGGCCGCCGACTGGGTGCGCGCCTTCAACCCGGGCATCGACGTGCAAGCGGTGCGCCGCTGGGTACGCGGGCCGGACGACGTGACCGGCCTGCTGGACGGCGTGGACCTGGTGGTGTCCGGCATCGACCAGGGTGAACGCATCGACAACTGGGTCAACGAGGCCTGCGTGCGGGCCGGGATCCCCTGGGTGCGGGGCGGCATGACCGGTTCCCAGCTCATCTACTTCTCCGTCGACCCGGGACGCAGCGGCTGCTACGAGTGCCGGGTGCACGCGTACGGCGACGGCAAGGGCATCGCGTCGGCGGTGCTGCCACCGGCGGCCGTGACGGCCCAGCGCCTCAGCGCCCGGATCCCGCGGGTGAACCGGGCGAACGGACCCTCGGCGGCGCTGATCGGATCACTGGTGGCGTTCGAGGCGCTGCGGTACCTGACCGGCTACGAGCCGCCGTACGCGGCCGGGGCCGAGGTGCTGCTGGACGTCTCCGCCGGTGGGGCCCAGCGCCGGGAGCCGTGGCCGCGGAACCCGGAATGTGCGCTGTGCGCCGCGGCCGCCGTTGCCCGTTCGGCCGGGGCACCGACGTGAGTGTCGTACCGGTGCCCGGGGATGCCACCGTCCGGCTCCGGCCGCTGTCGGTGGTCGACGACGGCGACGACGTGCTCATCGGCGACCCGGAGCAGGGCACGTTCGTCGCCGTGCCCGCGGTGGGTGGTGTGGTGGTGCGGGCGCTGCTCGCCGGCGCAACCGTGGCCGAAGCCGGCGAGCGCGCCTCGGCCATCGCCGGTGAGCCGGTGGACATGGCGGACTTCCTGACGGCGCTGAGCCAGCTCGGTTTCATCGACGACGAGGCGCGGACGGCCGCACCGGAGGCGACCGCGCCGGTGCAACAACGGGGGTGGATCGGCGGACCACCGGCCGTCCTGGTGCGGCCGTTGTTCTCCGCGGTGGCCTGGTGCGGCTACGGCCTCGCCGCGCTGGTGGCGGTGGCGTGCTTCGCCGTACGCCCAGATTTGTGGCCGCGGCCCACCGACCTGCTGGTGACCGGCGACATCGGCACCAGCCTGCTGCTGATGCTGCCGGTCACCTACGCGCTGGTCGCGGTGCACGAGAGCTGGCACTGGCTGGCCGCCCGGGCGCTGGACCTGCGCACCCGGTTCGGCGTCGACCGGCGGCTGTTCTTCCTGGTCTTCGAGACCGACCTGTCCCAGCTCTGGAGCGTCCCGCGCCGCAAACGGTACGGGCCCCAGCTCGCGGGCCTGGCCATCGACGCTGTCCTGATCGCGGCCCTCCTGATCGCGCAGCTCGTGGCCGGCCCCGTCCAGCCCCTGCCGGCGCTGGTGTTCGTGCTGGTGGCGAGCACCCTCTGGCAGTGCATGATCTTCCTGCGCACCGACCTGTACGGCGTCCTGGTCACGGCCACCGGCTGCCGAGACCTGTGGCGCGTCAAGTCGCTCCTGCTCCGGCGCGCGGTCGGCCGCCTGGACCAGCGGCAGCGCGCCGAACTCGACCAGGCCGATCCCCAGGACCTGCGGGTGGGGGCGTGGTTCCGGTGGGTTTGGCTTGCGGGGTGCGGGCTGGCGGTGGGGTACTTCGCCGTCTTCTACCTGCCGCTGCTGTCCTATGTCGCCCGCTGGACGGGCGAGGGCTTCAGCGCGGGGGTGGGCAGTGGCCGGTTCTGGTGGGGTTGGGTGGTCGCTGTCATGGTGTACGCGCCGATCCTGGCGACACTGTGGATGGCCCTGAAGCGCTCGCGGCGGCGCGCCACGTTGACGGGCCCGCCGGTGTGACGGAGGGCGAGTCATCGGCCGCCACCCCGGCGATGACCCCGCCCGGTTCGTCCGGTGAGCGCCTGCACGGGAAACCACCAGAGTCGCGCCGTCACAACTACCAAAATTCGAGGCCGTTCTACTACCAAATCTCGAGGACCCGGCGCCGCTGGCCGGCGTGGCAGACTGCGGTTGATGCATATCGACTATCTGACGACCGGGTTGGTCGGGTTCAGCGAGGACGAGTTTCCCGAGGCGCGTGACCTCACCGTCGAGTTCGCGACCTGGGCGTACGGCCTCAAGCTCACCTACACAGTCCCGTCGCTGGGGATTGTCATGCCTTGGGTCTGGTTGAAGGAGAACGAGGCCGAGATGCGGGCCTGGACCCTCGCCGACGTCCCCTGCGGCACGTTGACCGAGCCGTACCACGACTCCGATCAGGGCTGGAACGTCATGCTCTGGCAGCACGGCGACCACGTCTTCGTCGCGGAGGGGGACGGGGGCTGGGACGAGGTGCGGGAGTCGAACACCTACACGAGGTGGTTCAAGGTGCCCCGCGAGCTGTACTTCGAAGCCTGGGCAGCGGCCCTCGAGCAGCTACAACAGGGCGTGCGAGACCGCTGACACTCCGGTCTTGAGTCCGATCTCGGCTTTTGCCGCCGCGAGGAATGTGCGGCGGGCTTGCCACACCTCTTGTCCCGCGACGCGTTGTGCCTTCGGTTCCGGAGCCGGTTCGGCCTCTTCGACGAACGCGACGTAGGCATGGCCGGCCACGTGGAGTCCCATGGCTGCCTCCACCACTGCCGGAGTGGTGAGCAGACGCATCTTGGTCAGCATCTCGGTCTGCTCATCGTGCGCGCGGTGAATGTCGTCCCGGACGGTGGTGTCCTGGTCGGGGCCGACGCCGGATCGGCGGAGATCCGCGAGTCTGTTGCAGGCGCCGGCGCTCGCGAAGTCGGCGTTCAGGAACGTCACGAAGACATCGACCAGCACGTCCCGGGCCCAGCGATGCTGTTCTCTGCGGCCCGACAGATACAGATTGAGCGCCGCCAGGACGGCGGCAATCGAGGCTGCGAAAGCCGAGAACGTAGCTGTTGGATTGGTCATCTTGGATGCCTCGCTTCTCACTGGCGCTCTGCTGATCGCCTCCCCAGACTCGCGGGCGTGTTCGTTTCGGGCGAGCCGGGAGCAGCCGGCCGCAGTTCGAGGATGTGGCGGATTCCGGGGCGACCGGGCAACGACACCTCGCCGACCGGCCGGAAACCAGTACGGCGCAGCACCTTCAGCGATCCGGCGTTGTCTCGCGCCGCGTCCGCGATCAGCCTGCTCAGGCCGTACGCGCCGGCCGCCAGGTCGCAGATCCGGCGGACCCCGGCCGTGGCCACGCCGCGCCCCGCGACCCGCTGCGCCACCCGGAAGCCCAGCTCCGCGGCCCCGTCCACCGCGTCCACCAGGTTGAACCGGCCGATCACCGCGCCCTCCTCATCCACCGCAACGTGGAAGTGGCACAGCCCGGTCGCCTGTTCCGCCAGCAGCGCCGCGTGGCGGGCCGGGAACTCCGTGAAGTAGTTGTCGCCGCGGTCCGAGATCGAGCGGGTGAACCATTCCCTGTTCTCCCGCTCGAAGCGCAACACCTCGGCCGCGTGCCGCTCGGTCAGGCGCTGGAGCTCCATCACGGGTGCCGGTGCAGTCGACGCAGGGCCAGCGCCAGTTGGAGGCGCAGGCGGCCTTGCGGGGAGCGGACGTTCCAGCCCAGCAGGTGCTCCGCGTGGGTGATTCTGTCCTGCAGCGTCGAGTGGTGCAGCCGCAGTGTCGTCGCCGCCGCGCGCAGGCTGATGCTTGTCGCCATCGTGTGCAGGGTGGTCAGCATCCAGGGCGCCGCCGCGGCCGCGTGGCCCAGCGCCCGCACGTCCGGGGTGTTCGACTGGTCGCCCACCTCGGCCAGCACGGCCAGGGCGCCCAGCTCCTCGGCGTGGACCACCTGGGTGCCCGGGTCCTCGTCGGTGCCTTCCGCGGCGAAGCGCAGGGCCACCTTCGCCGCCGTCCAGGACGCCGGGAGGTCCAGGATCGCCGTCGCCGGGCC
>NZ_JBEZGQ010000763.1:0-4210 GCF_040650095.1 Actinoplanes sp. NPDC048791
CCGTACTCCCCAGGCGGGGCGCTTAATGCGTTAGCTGCGGCACAGAGAACCGGAGAGGTCCCCCACACCTAGCGCCCAACGTTTACAGAGTGTGGCGGCCGAATTCGAGATCCCCGCCGACCGGGTCTACGCCGACTGGACGGAGCTGGCCGCCGCGGGCCGGCTGGCCGAGGCCGCGATCGTCGCGACCCAGGACCGCCTGCACCTCGCCCCGGCCGTGGCTCTGGCCGACCTCGGCTACCACCTGCTGCTGGAGAAGCCGATGGCGCCGACCGAGACCGAGGCGGCCGAGATCGCCGCGGCGGCGGTCCGCAACGGCGTCATTCTCGCGGTGTGCCACGTGCTGCGGTACACGCCGTACACGAAGCTGGTGAAGGGCCTGCTGGACGAGGGCCGGATCGGGCGGCTGGTCGCCGTGGAGCACCTCGAACCGGTGGGCTGGTGGCACCACGCGCACTCGTTCGTCCGCGGCAACTGGCGCCGGGAGGACGAGTCCGGGCCGATGCTGCTGACCAAGTCCTGCCACGACATCGACTGGCTGGTGCACCTCTTCGGCGGCCTGCCCGAGCGGATCAGCTCGTTCGGCAGCCGCACCCACTTCCGGCCCGAGCAACGCCCGGAGGGGGCCGCGGACCGGTGCCTGGACTGCCCGGTCGAGCCGGTGTGCCCGTACTCGGCGAAGCGGCTCTACCTCGGCGCGCTCGCGGACCCGGACCAGCACTTCTGGCCGCTCGGCGCGGTGACTCCGGAGCCCACCGAGCAGGCGGTGCTGCACGCGCTGCGCACCGGCCCGTACGGCCGCTGCGTCTACACCGCCGACAACGACGTGGTCGACCACCAGGTGGTGACGATGGAGTTCGCGGGCGGGGCGACGTGCTCGTTCACGATGAGCGCCTTCACCCCGATGGAGCACCGCCACACCCGTCTGATGGGCACCCACGGCTACCTCGACGGCGACGGCCGGACGTTGCGTCACGTCGACTTCCGCACCGGCGCGGAGACGACGCTGGACTCGGCGGAGGCGGGCGGCCCGTCCGCGTCGGACGGTCACGGCGGCGGCGACGAAGGGCTGGTGGAGGCGTTCCTGGCCGCGGTCGCCGCGGGCGACCCGAGTCTGGTGTCGTCGGACGCGGCGGCGAGCCTGGCGAGCCACCGGGTGGTGTGGGCGGCCGAACGGGCCCGCCGCAGCGGCGAGGTCGTCCGCCTGTGAAGCGGCCTGCGAATACGTGGTCATCGATCGCGCGCGCTGTTCCGCAAGGCCCGCCACGCCGCCGGGGTCGCGAGGAGCAGACCGGCCGCTGTCAGCAGTCCGAAGACCATCGCCTGGTCGACGTCGACCGGGATGATCCACCCGCTACCGGGTGACGTGAACCAGTCCGGACCGATCGACACGAAGCCCGAGCCCGGCTCGTTGCGGCGGACAAGCCAGTGCCACGTCAGTCCGGTCACCACGATCAGCAGGACGACCACGCCGTACAACGCGTCCTGCAGGTGGATGACCCGCGTTCGTAACCGCTTCAGGGCCCGGGCGCGATGAGCGGACACTGCTCCGGGCGTCACCCCCATCGCGGCGGCGCTGTCGGTCCGTGATCGCCGGCTCATGTCGACCAGCTCGACGGCGCGCCGCTGCTGCTCGGTGAGCACGCCCAGCGCTGCTCTGAGCTCGCCGGCGACGACCTTTCCGCACGCTTGATCGTCGACGGGCGGCAGAGTCCGGTTCGACGTCCAGGTCATCTCGTCCGGAGCCAGCTCATCGAAGTCCGCGGGCTGATCCACGGTCGTCGGATCATGGGTGAAGCGGCCGGCGTCGTGGGCCGCCTGCAGGACGAAGCGGCGGGCTACGACGTACATGTAGCGCTGGGGCTGACGGATGTCCTCCCAGCGCTCGAGGACCTCGGCCATCGTGTGGTTGACGACGTCGTCCGCCTGCAACCGGCCGGACGGCACCCGGTACTGGGCGAGCTTGCCCTGGGCGTACCGGTGCAGCCGGCCCATGTTGAACGCAACGAAGCTTCCGGCCGTGCCGGTCTGGTCACCGCTCATCGCAAGGCGTTCCCTCCGGGGCGATGCGCAGGTGCCACGTCGTGCCGTCCGGGAGCGTGCCACAAGCATGTCCGCCCTGCGGCCGGCGACGGCTCAAGGCCCACGCCGCCTCCGCGTACGGGTCCCGTCGGCGCGTTCGAATGGCTGCCTGCCAAGCGCATGCCGTCGTCACCGCGCGGGCGGCCCACTCCACGAGTGTTGACCAGTCGACCTTGTCCATGCACCCCTCCCGGCGGCCACGCCGGCATTGAGTGCCGGCGTCTTCGACTGGTACGGGGTACCGGGAGGAAAATTCGTTACCAGGGATGCCAACTTTTTATTCAGCCGACTCGCGACGACGCCGGCGTTCGATGTCGGCCTGGATCTCGGGGTCCCAGCGCCCGGCGTCCCAGTCCTCCGGCCGCGGCTCCGGGGACGGCACGCCGTTCCACGACGGCGCCGCCACCGGCTCAGCTCCGGCGCCGACCGGTCGGTCCGCACTGGTGAACCACGACTGGAGTCTCGTCCGTGCGACCGCCACGCCGACGAGCAACAGTGCCGCGGCGGCGACCCGGACCAGGTGGAACGCCGCCGTGTCCGACGACAGCACGAGGGACACCACGACGAGCACCGCCGCGCCGGACAGCGCCCGGTTGCGGACCACGGCAACCGTGCCGCCGTGGGCTTCGACGATGCTCTTGGTGAGGCGGGCCCAGACCACGAACGTCACCACCAGGGCCGCCGCCAGGGCGGCGGAGAGCACGACGGGAATCTGCTTGCCGGACGACTCCAGCACATCGCCGGCGATCGCGGCCTTCGTCAATGAGCGGGTGCCCAGTGCCGCGGTGAGCAGCAGTAGCGCCCACCATGCGATCCGCCACCGCAGCGGAAGCAGAATCTGTGGCACCGTGCCGCCCGCGCAGCGGTGGCCCTGACCGGCGTGAGTGAGCCGGACCCCACACCTCGAGCAGTTCATCTCGTTCATCCCCGTACCGCCCCGTTGTCCTCGGCGCACGCTAGCAACGCCACGCCGGGCCCGCAGCCCGGTTTTCGTGCCGGTGGGAATCGCATGGTCACTTTGCCATTAGACGATTCTTAGTGAAAACGATTACCGTTCCGGTTCTTGCCGACAGGAGCGTTGATCATGAACCGAACCCCCCGGAAACTGGCTGTGGCCGCGGCCGTCGCGGCAGTCCTGCTCGCCGCCGGATGCGGCTCTGACGGTGCCGGCGCGAGCGGCGGCACCGCGTCGGGCGGCACGTCCCTGGCCGTGGTCGCAACCACCCCCGAGGTCGCCGATTTCGTCCGCACCATCGGCGGCGCCGACGTCACCGTGACCCAGCTCATCAAGCCCAATGTCGACCCGCACGAGTACGAGCCCACGCCGGCCGACATCCAGGCCGTCGGCGCCGCCAAGCTGGTCGTCAAGAACGGCGTCGGCCTCGAGGCCTGGCTCGACCAGACCATCGAGTCGTCCGGCTTCCGCGGCACCGTCGTGGACGCGAGCCAGGGTGTGACCCTGCGCGAGGGCGGCCACGAGGAGGAAGAGGGCGCGGAACCCGAGGCCGGGCACGCGGACGAGGAGCACGACCCGCACATCTGGCACGACCCGCGCAACGCGAAGATCATGGTCACCGGCATCGAGAAGGGCCTGGCCGCGGCCGACCCGGCCCACGCGGCGACCTTCGCGGCGAACCTCACCGCGTACGCGGCGAAGCTCGACAAGCTGGACGCCGACAACGAGGCCGCCTTCGCCGAGCTGCCCGCGGCCCAGCGCAAGCTGGTCACCAACCACGACGCCTTCGGGTATTACGTGGACCGGTACAAGCTGGAGTTCGTCGGTTCGGTCATCCCCAGCCTGGACACCTCGGCCGAGCTGTCCGCCCGGCAGCTCACCGACCTGGTCGCCAAGATCAGGGCGACCGGCACCAGGGCCATCTTCACCGAGAGCTCGCTGCCGCCCAAGACCGCGGAGGCCATCGCCGAGCAGGCCGGCGTCAAGGTGGTCGGCGGCGAGGACGCCCTGTACGGCGACAGCCTCGGTGCACCCGGCACCCCGCAGGGCACCTACCTCGGCGCCGAGGAGCACAACACCCGGGTCATCGTCGCGGCACTGGGCGGCTGACATGAGCGATGTCGCGGTAGCCGGCGGTCACACCGGAGAACCGCAGGGCGGCGCCGGCCGCCG
>NZ_JBEZGQ010000764.1:0-4207 GCF_040650095.1 Actinoplanes sp. NPDC048791
GCCGGGGGCCGGGCGGCCGACGAATCTAGAGGGTCACGGCGACGAGCTGGCCGGCCGGCCCGTCCGTGCTGGGGTAGACCGCGGTGACCGCGTACAAGGTGCCGTCACCGATCGCGCAAGCGAAACCGCCACGGTCCAGCCCAACGGTTCGCAGGATCTCGCCGCCCTCGCGCACCCGCACGCAGCACTTGTTCGGCACGTCGGCGTACCAGACCGCACCCTCCGCATCGATGCAGATGCCGTCCGGGACGCCGGTGCCCAGCGCCGCCCAGGTCCGCCGGTCGCCGAGGCTGCCGTCCGCCGCGATGGTGAATGCGGTGAGCCGGCCCGCGTACGACTCGGCGACGATCAGGGTGCGGTCGTCGGCGGTCACCGCCATGCCGTTCGGGAACTGCACGCCGTCAGCCACCTGCCGGGCCGTGCCGTCCGGGTCGACCACGGCGATCAGGCCCGGCGCCGGCTCGCCACCCGGGAAGTCGAAGCCGATGTTGTTCACGTAGGCGTGCCCGCGCGAGTCGACGGCGATGTCGTTCCACGGGTGCGTCCCGCCCAACGCCGTCAGGTCCGCGTGGGTGACCAGGCTGCCGTCCGGCTCGCGGCGCAGCAGCAGCCCGCGTCCGGTGATCACCAGCAGCCGCCCGTCGGGCAGCCAGTCGATGCAGAACGGGAAGTCGTCGATCCGGGCCACCACCTCGGGCTGGTCGGCGTTCATGACGACGATCTCGCCGGCGCCCCAGTCGCAGAACCAGAGCCGCCCGTCATGCCACCGGGTCGACTCGCCCATGACCAGGCCGTCCAGCACCACCCGCATGCGATCCACCCTAGAGTGTGTCCAGCCGGCATGACGGCCGGCAGACTCTAGATCGCGGCGATGACCACGGGGTCCGTCGTGTAGAAGCTCGAATCCGGCAGCAGCCGCTGCACCGCCAGATAGCCGTCCGTCAGCTGCCACCCGTCCGGTGTCCACGGCTCGACGCGCTCGTCGGGCACGTAGAGCGGGAACATCGCCCGCTGCGCACCGGTAGCCGCGTCCAGCACGATCAGCCGCCGGTCCGGCGTGAGCAGCACGGCCCGTCCGGCCCGGACGCCGAGCACCTGCGCCGCGCCGGTCCACCGCCACGCCTCGCTGCCCGCGCGGGAAGCCACCACAGCGCTGCCCGACGCGCTCAGCACCAGGTCGCCGCCGGCCGTGGCGTCCGGGGTGTCCAGGGCGGGAGCCCGTTCCGGTCGTCGGCCGCCGGTCAGCCAGCCCTGGCCGGTCCCGTCGCGCAGGCCGGCGCAGTCCGAGCGGGCCACGTCGCACCCGATCGCGGTGAACGGCCCGGCCGGCCAGCCCCGGACCGGGTTGCCCGACAGCACGTCCCACGCGCCTGAGCTGCACACGTACCGGCCGCCCGCGGTCACGAAGCCGGCGCCGCAGCCGGGCGGCAGGGTCACCGCCCAACGTTGGGTGCCGTCCGTGCCGGCGCGGGCGATCAGCTGCCGGCCGTCGGTGATCAGCACGCTGGTCCCGGCGGTGTGCAGGCCCGGCGGGGCCCAGACCGCCGCGGAGCCGGTGCGTCCGGTGAAGGGTTCGGCGCCGGCCCCGGCGGCCCGCCAGACCTGCTTCCCGGTACGGCCGTCCAGCGCCACGAGCGCACCGTCCGACCACCGGGTGACCACCGTGGCCGCCACCGCGACGATCCCGGTGAGCTGCTCGGGCCAGCGCCGGAACGACCACCGCGGGGTGTACATCGTCTTCGCTTCGACCGGCCCGTCCGCCTTGACCAGGCGCTTGCCCGCGTAGACCCGGACGCTGCCGGCGACGATCAGCGGGGCCATCGTGGTCTTGCCGGTGACGCCGGGCGGCCGGGTGACGGCGACGGGCAGGGCACCGGTGGCCGGTTCGAGGACCTCGGCGGGGGCCAGCACGCGCCAGCCGATCAGGACCGCGGCCGCCAGCACGACGACGGCGGCCGGCACGCGCAGCAGCTTCCCGGTCACCACAGGGACGATAGGTCAGGCGGCAGCGGCCAGGTCCTCCAGGTCACGCCGGAGCGCGCCCTCGACCGTACGGGCTGCCAGCCCGCCGAAGACCAGTGCCAGAAACCGGCCCGCCGGTGCGGTCGGGGTGCCGTCCTGGACCACGGTGACCATCGTGCCGCCGCGGTGCCGGCCCTCGAGCACCGGCACGAACGTGTAGGTCATCCGGTATTCGGCGCCGATGCCGGGCGAGCTGACCACGAAGCGTTGCGGGCTCACGCACTCGTCGACGCGGAACTCCTCGGTGATCTCCGTGCCGTCGGCCATCGTGCGGGTCTCGCGCCATTCGGTGCCCGCGCCGAAGGGTCCCTGGGTCAACAGCTCGACGGCGATGACCGTGGACAGCCGTTCGCAGCGGCTGGGCAGGTCGGTGAAGACGCGCCACACGGCAGCCACCGGCGCCTCGACCAGCCGTGTCACCGCAACCGTGGACATCCCCGACCTCCCGCCTACAAGGTACGGCGAGTCGTCCCTCAGCGACAGACAGTTCCGGTTACGGACCCCAGCCCGATCGGCGCGCCGTCCACGCCGGGTGCGGTAGCGCTGATGGTGACCGTGTCGCCGTCGAGCAGGAAGCCCCTGGCCGAGCCGTCGTCGAGCTTCACCGGCTCGGTGCCGTTCCAGGTCAGCTCCAGGAACGAGCCGGCCTGCGCGCGCTCGGGGCCGGAGACCGTGCCGGAGGCGAAGAGGTCGCCGGTGCGGACGCTGGCGCCGTTGACGGTCAGGTGGGCGAGCTGCTGGGCGGGCGTCCAGTACATCTGGGCGAACGGTGGTGAGCTGACCGTGGTCCCGTTCCAGTCGACCGTCAGGCTCAGGTCCAGCCCGTCGCCCGGGGGCCTGAGGTATTCCGCCGGCACCGGGTCCTGCGCGACCGGGGGCACGAGCGCACCGGACAGCGCTTCGAGCGGCACGACCCACGGCGACACCGACGTGGCGAACGACTTGGCCAGGAACGGCCCGAGCGGCTGGTACTCGAACGCCTGGATGTCGCGGGCCGACCAGTCGTTGACCAGGACCACCCCGAAGACGTGCTCGGCGAAGTCGGCCGTGCTGATCCGCCGGCCCGGTACGCCCACCACGAAACCGACCTCGGCCTCGACGTCGAGCCGCCGGGACGGCCCGAACTCGCCGGGACCGAGCTGACCGGCGGGCCGCTCGACCGGGGTGCCGGAGACCACGACCGTGCCCGCGCGCCCGTGGTAGCCGATCGGCAGGTGCTTCCAGTTCGGCTGCAGCCCGGGCCGTTCGGGCCGCAGGATCCGGCTGACCTGGGTGGCGTGGTGCTCGGAGGAGTAGAAGTCGGTGTAGTCGGCCACCTCGAACGGCAGGTGCAGCTCGACGTCGGCCAGCGGGACGGCCGGCAGCGTGGGGGCCAGCTGGACGACCCGGGCCCGGATGGCACTCCACAGCGGACGCCCCAGCGCCATCAGCACGTTGAGCGCAGGCTGCCGCAGCGCACCCCCGGCCAGGATCAGGTCCTGCTCCTCGGCCCGGGACAGGTCCAGCACCGCGTCGCCCAGCCGGACGCCGATCCGCCGCACCCCGTCGCCGGTGCTGAACACGCCGTACGGGAGGTTGCGCAGGTCGAAGAGGGTCACTCGTAGCCGCCGTTGATCAGGCCGAGACGGATGAGCTCCGTCAGCGGCTCCAGCACGTTGAAGGCCCCGAAGCCGACCCACAGCGGCCGTGGCTCGGTCCGGCGCGAGCGGGCCGGCTCGACCAGCGGCACCGGATGCGTCGCGGCCAGCGCCTCGGCGACCTCGGCCACCTCTCCGCCGTCGCTGGCCGCCGCCGACGCGACCAGCACGTTCAGGAAGCCGTGGTGGGTGAAGCCGGTCTCGGGGTCGGTGTGCCGCAGCGCGTGACGCAGCCCGGCGGCGAGCTTGAACGGCAGGTTGCGGTCGCGGCAGGCGCAGATGACGGCGGCCAGCTCGACCGGGGTCGGGAACAGCTCGGAGGCCAGCCCGCCGACCCGGAACTTGGGCGCGATCCGCAGGCCGTCGGCGCGCTGGGCGGCCACCGTGTCGAGGCCCGCGAGCAGGCCCCAGCTGAGCGGGATCTCCGCGTACACGTCCAGGTCGGGGGTCTCGACGGCGAGCGCGCCGAGCGCACTCAGGCCGGGCTGCGGGTCCTCGCCGCGGCGGGCGACGGCCGCCTCGACCCGGGCCACGTCGCTGCCGGCGGC
>NZ_JBEZGQ010000765.1:0-4200 GCF_040650095.1 Actinoplanes sp. NPDC048791
GGCGACCAAGCGCACCGTCGCAACCCGCCCCAAAGCCTTCACCGGCCGGGCCACCGTGCTGATCGTGGTGCTGGTGGCTCTCGCCCTGGCTTACACCTATCCGGTCCGCGTCTACCTCGCGCAGGAGTCCCAGATCGCCCAGATGCAGGCCGACCAGGCCTTGCAGCAGGCCAGGATCAAGGGGCTGACCGAGGAGGTGGAGAAGTGGAAGGACCCGGAGTACGTCCGCAGCCAGGCCCGCGACCGCCTGTTCTACGTGCGCCCCGGTGAAGTGCCGCTGCTGGTGCTGAACGATCCGGCCGGCGCCGCCCGGGACGCCGGCAAGAGCGCCCCGGCGCAGAGTCAGAACCGCTGGTACGACACCCTCTGGGGCAGCGTCGCCGCGGCCAACTCAGAAACCCGGAAGTAGATGACGACACCCTCCGAGACGGATCTGCAGGCAGTCACCCAGCAGCTCGGCCGCCGCCCCCGCGGCACCCGGGCGATCGCGCACCGGTGCCCCTGCGGCAACCCGGACGTGGTGGAGACCTCCCCGCGCCTCGACGACGGCACCCCGTTCCCGACGCTGTTCTACCTGACCTGCCCGCGGGCCACGGCCGCGTGCAGCCGGCTGGAGTCCGCCGGCGTCATGCGGGAGATGCAGGACCGGCTCGCCACCGACCCGGCGCTCGCCGCGCAGTACGAGAAGGCGCACGAGGACTATCTGCAGCGCCGCGAGGCCGTCGAGCACGTCGAGGAGATCAGCAACGTCTCCGCCGGCGGCATGCCCGACCGGGTCAAGTGCCTGCACGTGCACCTCGGGCACGCCCTGGCGGCGGGGCCGGGGGTGAACCCGTTCGGTGACGAGGTCCGCGCGGCGGTCGAGCCGTGGTGGACAGGCAGTCCGTGCGTGCCGCCGCCGGCTGAATAAACTCGGCCGCATGCAGGTCGAGATCCGCCGCGCGCGCACGTCCGACGTCCGGGCCATCCGGAACCTGGTGGACACGTACACGTCGGACCGCCGGCTGTTGAGCAAGGCCACCGTCACGCTCTACGAGTCCGTCCAGGAGTTCTGGGTGGCCGTGGACGCGGCCACCGAGCAGGTCGTGGGCTGTGGCGCGCTGCACGTGATGTGGGAGGACCTGGCCGAGATCCGCACGGTCGCGGTGGATCCGGCGTACCGCGGTCTCAAGATCGGCCACCGGCTGGTCGCGGAGCTGCTCGACGTGGCCCGGCAGCTGGGCGTGGCCCGGGTGTTCTGCCTGACCTTCGAGACCCGGTTCTTCGGCTCGTTCGGCTTCGCCGAGATCGACGGCGCGCCCGTCCCGCACAGCGTCTATGAGCAGCTCCTGCGCTCGTACGACGAAGGTGTCGCCGAGTTCCTCGACCTGGAACGGGTGAAGCCGAATACCCTCGGTAACACGAGGATGCTCCTCCATCTCTAGGAGAACAGCGTGAGAGTCGCGGCGATCGACTGCGGGACCAACTCCATCCGTCTGCTCATCGCGGACATCGCCGGCGGCCGCCTCACCGACGTGGCCCGGCGGATGGAGATCGTCCGGCTCGGGGAGGGCGTCGACCGCACCGGCCGGCTCGCGCCGGAGGCGATCGAGCGCACCCGCAAGGCCCTGCTCGGGTACGCGACCGAGATCGCCGAGCTGGGGGTGGGCCGGGTCCGGATGTGCGCGACCTCGGCGTCGCGGGACGCGGCGAACGCCGCCGACTTCACCGCGATGGTCCGCGCCACCCTGGGCGTGGACCCCGAGGTGATCAGCGGCGACGAGGAGGCCCGGCTGTCGTTCGCCGGGGCGGTCACCGGGCTGACGGCCGAGCAGCCGTACCTGGTGGTCGACATCGGCGGCGGTTCCACCGAGTTCGTGGTGGGCGGCGACGAGGTCAAGCACGCGATCTCGATGGACATCGGCTGTGTCCGGATGACCGAGCGGCACCTGCGCAGCGACCCGCCGACTGCGGCGGAGATCGCCGCGGCGGAGCAGGACATCACCAAGGCCGTCGACACCGCCCTGCGGACGGTGTCCGGCCACGGCACGGCGACGCTGGTCGGGCTGGCCGGTTCGGTCACCACGGTGGCCGCTCTGGCTCTGCACCTGCCCCGGTACGACGCGGAGCGGATCCACCACGCGCAGGTCCCGTACGACGACGTGGCGAAGGTGACCCAGGATCTGCTCGGCTCGACCGTGGCCGACCGCCGCGACCTGCCGGTGATGCATCCGGGGCGCGCGGACGTGATCGGCGCCGGGGCCCTGATCCTGCGCATCATCATGGAACGCGCCGGCAAGACCTCGGTGATCGCCAGCGAGCACGACATCCTCGACGGCATCGCCTTCTCGCAGGTGGATCCGGCGGCCGAGGAGGACGCGGTGCCCGCCGCCCACCCCGCGCGCAAGGCCGACGAGCCCACTCTCAAGAAGTTCTTCTCCACCCTGCGGTCCGCGACCCCCCGCGACTGAGCCGCCCGGCCGCCTTGACGGGCGGTGCGAAAGTGGTCCGGCAGGCCGGTAACGGTGATCGATCCGTCAACACCGGTACCGTGCCTTTGACACTACTTCGCATCGCGAAGTAGTGTGCACCGCGTGGATACCACCCAGCTCCTCAAGGGCGTGCTGGACCTGGCCTGTCTCGCCGCCCTGCGCGACGAGGACGGCTACGGCTACGACATCCTGCGCCGGCTCCGGACGGCCGGGCTGGCCGAGGTCGGCGACGCCTCCGTCTACGGCACCCTGCGCCGGCTCTTCAACGCCGGCCTGCTCACCACCTACGTCGTGCCCAGCGACGAGGGTCCGCACCGCAAGTACTACGCGCTCAACCCCGCCGGCCGGGCCGAGTTGCAGCGCTCCGGCAAGGTCTGGCACGGTTTCGCATCCACGATGGACGATCTGCTTCGCGAGCGGGAGACGGCGTGATCACCACAGCTCAGGACGAGATCAATCTGTACGTGTTCGCGGTCCGCGCGGCCCTCGGTGACCTGCCCGAGTCGCTGCGTGACGAACTGCTCGAGGATCTGCCCGAGCACCTCGCCGAGGTGGCGGCCGACGGCGAGGGTTCGCTGACCGACCGCCTGGGCAGCCCCGAGGCGTACGCCGCGGATCTGCGGATGAGCGCCGGCTTCGTCGGTGGCTTCCCCGATCCGCCCGGGCGCACCGACCAGTTCAAGGAGATGCGCGACGTGGCCCTGGCCCGGCTGCGCGTCGCCGACGTGCGGCTCGGCCCGCTGTTCGGCGCCGAGCGGGCCAGCGACTTCCTGGTGCAGCTGCGCCCGGCGTGGTGGGTGCTGCGCGGCTATCTGGCCGCCATGGTGCTCGCCTGGATGCTCGACGACAGTGGCCAGCCGATCGGTCTGCTGCCGCGCATCGGTGGCAGCGAGGCTGTCGCCCTGCTGCTGCTCGCGGCCGGGATCCTCGGCTCGATCTGGCTCGGCCGCCGCTCGGTACGGCTGTCCCACTGGCCCCAGCTGGCGCTCTACGCGGGCTCGGTGGTGCTGGTGCTCGTCGCGCTGGGCGGCTTCCTCAGTGCCGACAGCAGCAGCCGCGGCGCCCCCTACGCGGACGTCAACTACGACAACTCGAACCCGTACGGCAACATCGAGGACCTCTTCGTGTACGACGAGCAGGGCCGGCTGGTGCAGAACGCGCGCATCTTCGACCAGAACGGCGCGCCGCTGCGCCTGGGCAACGCGTACTGCTACGACGATTCGGGCAACTACACCGAGGTCCAGACGCTCACGTACCCGTACTGCGCCGAGCGGGATCCGTTCCGGGCGCCGACCGCCACGGCCAGCGCGGCAGCTGGTGAGGCTTCTGGTGCTCCTGGGGCGAACGGGCCGGGCCCGGTGCCGCCGATGGAGGACGGCTCCGGGGTCAGCCCTTCGGTCAGGCCCTCGCCCAGCCCTTCGGCCACTTCGCCGAGCGTCTCTCCTTCGCCGAGGTAAAGGCCTGGTAACGGGGTCGCGGCGGCGCTGCCCGGGTCGCTACCTTGTGCTCCGATCGGCCGACCCCCTCGGCCGGACCCGAGAGGAATCATCGTGAGCAACCCGGTCGCGCCGCCGCCTTCTGCCGGTGACGGCTTCCCGCCGCCCGCCAACCAGGGCTTCGGCAACGCCCCTGCGCAGGGCCAGCCCTACGGCGCGCCGCCGGCCCAGGAGCACCAGAAGCCTCACCAGCTGCCGCGCTGGCCGTGGCGGTCGGCGCCCGGAACGGATCC
>NZ_JBEZGQ010000766.1:0-4200 GCF_040650095.1 Actinoplanes sp. NPDC048791
GGGGACCAGGACGACGTCGCGCAGCGCCTTGTTCAGCGCCGGGCGGATGGTGTCCGGGCAGTCGATGACATCGGGCGCCCACACGGCGCCCTCCGGCAGAGCCGGGCGCAGGCTGTCGAGCGAGCCCTGCATGCCCGGCGCGGCCGGGGCGGCGACCACGAGCGCGGCCCGGCCGGCGTCCGCGATCTTCAGGGTCCGCATGGCCTCGACGGCCTCGTCGATGCCGGTCAGCGCGACCGCGTCGGCCAGCACGCCCAGGGCCGCGGCCAGCGCGGCCTCGTGACCGGGCCGGACGGTGAGCATCGAGGCCAGGCTGCCGAGCAGGCCGGGGATCTGATCGGCCTTGCCGAGCAGCGCGCCGGCACCGTCCTTACGGCGCAGGCCGAGGGCGAGCGCCTCCTCGCGGGCCTTCCAGCTGGCGGCGTCCTTCTCGGCCGCCCGCTCGGCGTCGGAGAGCTCCTTGACGACCGCGGCCGCGCGGTCGTGCGCGGCGACGGCCTCGGCGTGCCGCTCGTCGAGCTCGGCGTTGTCGCGATCGGCCTCGGTGGACTCCGCGGACACCGCGTCGACCTCAGCCTGGGCGGCCTCGGCCCGCATGAGGGCGTCGTTGTGGGCGACCGCGAGCCGCTCGATCTCCTCGGCGGCACTTCCGGTACGGGCCCGGGCCGCGTTCACGTTGCCGGTGAGCTTGGCCAGTCCCTCGCGGCGGTCGGCGATCGCCTTCGCGGCGGCCCGCAGCGCACCCTCGGCCTGCAGCAGTTGCCGTTCCAGCTCCTGGCGGTGCTCGACCGCCTCGGCCAGCCGCATCTGGTCCTCGGTGAGGGCCTCGCGCAGCTCCTCCTCCTGCTCCCGGACCCGTTCCGCCTCGGCCTCGAGCTGATCCGGGTCGCGGCCCGTACGCTCGTCGTCCGGCGCCGCGGCGAGGTGCCGCAGCCGCTCGGAGGCCAGCTGCTCGGTGGAGCGGAAGCGTTCCTGCAGGGCGGAGAGTTTGTACCAGGTGTCCTGGGCGGCGGCCAGCAGCGGCGCGTCCTCGGCGTGCGCGGCCTCGAGGTCGGCGAGCCAGCGCTGGACCTCGCGGTTCTCCTCCTCGACCTGCTGGCGGCGCTCGCGCATCGCCGACTCGTCGGCGATCTCCTTGTCCAGCGTGGTGCGCAGGGTGTGCAGGTCGTCGGCGAGCAGCCGCAGCCGGGCGTCGCGCAGGTCGGCCTGGATGCCGGCCGCGCGGCGGGCCACCTCGGCCTGCTTGCCCAGCGGCTTGAGCTGGCGGCGCAGCTCGGCGGTGAGGTCGTTGAGCCGGTTGAGGTTGGTCTGCATCGCGTCGAGCTTGCGGATCGCCTTCTCTTTGCGCTTGCGATGCTTGAGGACACCGGCCGCCTCCTCGATGAAGGAGCGGCGGTCCTCGGGCTTGGCGTGCAGCATCGCGTCGAGCCGGCCCTGGCCGACGATGATGTGCATCTCACGGCCGATGCCGGAGTCGCTGAGCAGCTCCTGGATGTCGAGCAGGCGGCAGGAGCTGCCGTTGATCTCGTACTCACTCTCGCCGGAGCGGAACATCCGGCGGGTGATGGAGACCTCGGTGTAGTCGATGGGCAGGGCGCCGTCGCCGTTGTCGATGGTCAGGGTCACCTCGGCGCGGCCGAGCGGGGCCCGCCCGGCGGTGCCGGCGAAGATGACGTCCTCCATCTTGCCGCCGCGCAGCGCCTTGGCGCCCTGCTCACCCAGGACCCACGCGATGGCGTCGACGACGTTGGACTTGCCGGAGCCGTTGGGGCCCACCACACAGGTGATGCCCGGCTCCAGCCGCAGCGTCGTAGCGGAGGCGAAGGATTTGAAACCCTTCACCGTCAGGCTCTTGAGGTGCACGGATCTCCGGGGGTCGGCGGTGGTCTGCTGGTCAGCAGGTTACCCGCAGGCGCACGCCATGTCCGTGCACGCCGCGCGTCCCGGATCATGCCGGTCTCGACCCGAGCCGGCGCGTTTGTCGGAATTGGCGCTACGGGCGCGGCGCAGAAGGAGCAAAAAGATGCGCGCCGCCACTTGGTGCTGTGGAGGCGCGCTTTGCGGGGTGCGTCACGTGGTGCGAGGGGATGTGGGCGCCGGGTCACGGCGCCCGGTGAAGCTCAGGTCAGCGCCGGCTCGGTCAGCCGCAGAAGATCGTCTGCCTCCGCGGCGGCGGCCGCGAGACGATCGTTCTCCGCCCGGAGGCGGGTGATCTCGAACTCCAGAGCCTGCACCCTGGAACGCAGTCGGGTGACCTCGTCGAGCAGGCGCCGGTCGGGCGCCGCACCTACGTGGCCGTAGAGGGCCTTCGCCATTTCGTCTCCTTGTAAAGCGCTGCCGGAAAGGCCGGCCAAACGCGCGCCCAGTGGTACCGCACACAGTTATGCCCACGGACACGCGTGAGCACAAACTCCTGCACCCGGGGACGTGCTGTGGATGCAGATTTTCCATGTCCAGGACTCGACTGGACACAGATGGGCGCGACTGGCGACACCTCCATGGTGCGCTGATACCCACAGTCCGTCAAGCCGTGTGAACCGCGTGGCACCCGCCTGACCAGTGAATCACGCCACCCCGCGGGCCTTATCCAGGACTTATTTCTTTCTTAGCCGGTTTGCCCGGGCCGCGCGCGGCTGCTTACCGTCACCCGGGTCGAAACCTCTCGATCCCTCGAGGACCACGGAGGCACGACGTGCAGGGGCCAGCCGACCAGAGACCGACCGGGCGACACCGCGACCGGCAGGCGATGCCGTCGCCCGTGACCTTCGGCCTCTCCGTGACCGCCCTGCTCGCCGTGGTCGGCGCCGGAGCCGCACTGCTGCCCTCGAGCTTCACCGGCTCGGGCACCGCGGCCGAGCACCCTGAAGCTGCCGTCGCCGCCCTGGTGCCGGGTGCCGGTGGCGGGGCACCCGGCACCGGGGTGGCACGGCCCTCGGCCCCACCGCCCTCGTCGCCGGCGGCGACCCCGTCCACCGCGGCGCCCAAGCCGAGCCGGACGGCCACGAAGAAGCCGGCCACTAGGAAGCCGGTGGTCAAGAAGACGCCGACCCGCAAGCCGACCACCAGCGCCCCGAAGGTCGGCGCCGGACTGGCCGCCCAGGAGTCCGAGGTCATCCGGCTGGTCAACGTGGAGCGGGACCGGGCCGGCTGCGGCTCGGTGGAGCTCAACACCAAGCTACGGGCGGCCATCCGGTTGCACGTCCAGGAGCTCGGCACCCACGGTGACCTGTACATCAGCCACGTGAGCGACGACGGACGGGACTTCGTCACCCGGGCCAAGGAGCAGGGCTACAACGACCCCGGCGGCGAGAACGTGGCCCGGGGCCAGCGCGACGCCGCCGACGTCATGACGAGCTGGATGAACAGCGACGGGCACCGGGCCAACATCCTGAACTGCGACTTCAAGGCGCTCGGGGTGGGTGCGGTCAAGGGCGTGGACGGCACGATCGTGTGGGGCCAGCTTTTCGGACGTTCTTGAGCAAATAGCTCCGAAAAACAGACAAATAGTGCGACCGACTGTCGCCTAGGTGACACGCTCCCGTTACTTTTCGCCGCTGCGTCGTTGCAGCCATCGTGATAACACCCCCGTCGCGCCCGTGGTGCTGACCGCATGCGCATCTGTCTCCTCACCGGGGGCGGCTACCCGTTCCGCCGGGACGCCCTCGGCGGCTGGTGCCGCACGCTCGTCGACGGCCTCGGCCGGTACACCTTCGACCTGCTGACCGTCACCGACCGCGAACCACCCGGCGGGCCGGCGTACCCGCTGCCCCGCCACGTCGCGTCCGCCCGGGCCGTGCCGCTGAGCCGCGAGATCAGGCGCCGGCCGGGCAGCGACGACAACGCCACCGCCGCGGCCGTCCTGCTGTGCCGGGGACTGCTCAGTGAGGCCGAGCCCAAGGCGGCCGACGACCTGTTCGCCAAGGGGCTGCTCGGGCTCTCGGTGCTGGCCGAGTCGGCCGACCACCCGCTGAACTCGGTGCCGCTGACCGACGTGCTGCTCGACGCGTGGCGTACCGGGCGGACGTCGGCGAGTGAGGACCGGCTGCCGCGGCTCACCCTGCGTGACGCCCGGACCGCCGCCACGCTGCTGCGTCACGCGGCGCGGGCGTTGTCCGTACCGGTGCCTGCCGTTGACCTGGTGCACTGCGTGGGCGGCACGACGCCGCTGCTGGCCGCCCTGGCCGGGCGCTGGCGGACCGG
>NZ_JBEZGQ010000767.1:0-4191 GCF_040650095.1 Actinoplanes sp. NPDC048791
GCGGCGTGGGCCCGGCGGCGTTCCTCGTGGGTGGACACCGCCACGATGGCCGACCGGATCAGCGGATGCCGGAACGCGATCCGCGCCGTGGCGTCGTCCACCCGCACCAGCTGGGCCCGTTCCGCCGGGGCCAGATCGGCCAGGCTGACCCCGTCGGGCAGGGCGGCCCGGAGCACCCGGACGTCACCGGTGCTCTCGAAGGTGGCCAGCAGCAGCAACTGCCGGGTCGGCTCCGGCAGGCCGGCGAGGCGCGCGGCGAAGATGGCCTGGAGGCGGTCGCTGAGCGGCACCACCTCCGGCTGCGTCACGGTGCGCTGCGCGGCACCCAGCAACGTGGCGGGCAGCTCGATCAGGGCGAGCGGGTTGCCCTGGGCCAGATCCAGCAGCCGATGGCGGACCCGGGCCGGCATGTCCGGATGGTTGGCCGTGACCAGCTGCCCGGCCGCCTCGCCGTCCAACGGCTCGACCACCTGCTCGGCCAGGCCGCGCCGGTCCAGGAAGCTGCCCGTCCCGGCCCGGGCCGACACCAGCAGGCCGGCGCGGCGTCCCGCCAGCCGGCGGGTGATGAAACCCAGGACGACGGCGCTGGCCCGGTCGATCCAGTGCACGTCGTCGACCAGCAGCACGATCGGAGCGCCGGCGGCCAGCTCGGAGATGAGCAGCAGCGCGGCGTTGCAGACCAGGAGCACGTCCGGTGGCGTGCCGGCGCCGAAACCGAGCGCCACCGACAGCGCCTCCCGCGGGCCGGGCGGAAGACGGTCGAGGTCCGCGAGCACGGGCAGGAACAACTGGTTGAGACCGGCGTAGCTGACGTCGGCCTCGAACTCCGACCCGGAAGCGCGCAGCACGCGCATGCCCCGCTCCCCGGCGAGCTCGGCCGCGGCGGTCATCAGGGCCGACTTGCCGACGCCCGGGTCGCCGCTGATCAGGCGGGCGCCGCCGTGTTGCCGTACGCCGTCGAGAAAGCCGGCGAGCCGCTCGAGTTCAGCATGGCGTCCGAAGAGTCCGATGGGGGCCACACATACCTCACGCGCCTGTCGTTGCCGGTCACCTGCTGCCGGGCACGGTATATCGGCTCGTGCGCGCTGCGGCACTCCTGGCGCGGGCACCGGCAGGATCGGGCAAGACTTCGCGAGCTTTGATCAACGGCCGCCCGAGAGGTGCGACGGGTCGGCCTCGTGCACCCGGAGGCCGAGGTCGATGAAATTCAGCATCCAGGTGAAGCTGACATCGACATCAGCGGCGATCTGGAAGCTGCCGGCGGCTTCCAGCGTCGTGAATCCGTGCAGCATGCTGCGAAGCATCCGCAGGGCGTGGATCTCCTGGTCGGGGTCCAGGTGGTAGCCGTGCAGCATGGCGGTCCACGACGCCAGGACCCGTTGGACGGCCGGGATGAACGGGTCGTCCGGCCCCCTGACGGCGGCGGCGTTGCCCGCTGCGTACCGGCCGGGGTGGGCCAGCACCCACGCGCGCATCGCCTGGGCGCCGGCTACGAGGGCTTCGCGGCCGGATCGCCCCTGGATGGCGTCGCGGATGGTGTCCGCGAGCTCGTTCATGGACAGCACGGCGATCCCGTGGGCCAGGTCGGCCTGGCTGGCGACGTGCTTGTAGAGCGAGGGCGTCCGGACGCCGAGCCGTTCGGCCAGCAGAGCCATGCTGAGCCCGGTGAAGCCGACCTCGTCGGCCAGGGTGGCGCCGGCGGCGGTGACCGTGGTCCGGTCGAGTCCGGCCCTAGGCATTGGTCAGCGTGCGGGCGAGGAACGGCAGCGACAGCGCGACGACCTCGTCCGGGGTCTGCGCGTGCGGGTAGTGGCCGGCACCCTCGATGACCGACAGCTGCCCGAGCCCGGCCGGCAGGTCGGCGATGACCTTCTCGCCCTCGGCGCGGGGGTCGGCCCAGTCGGGGTCGAGGCTGCCCATCACGATCAGGACCGGGCACCGGACGTCGGGCAGCCGCGCGCCGGCGTCGGCCGGGCTGGTCTTGCACATGGCCTGCAGGGCCTTCATCCGGCCGGGCTCGCTCATCGTGGTCTCGATCCGCGCCAGCTCGCCGGCCCAGTCGGCGGGCTTGGCCGGGTACGCCAGGTCGAGGTACTTCTTCCAGGCCGACAGGCTGCCCAGGGCCATGGTCAGGCCGAGCTGGACGGATCCCGTCCGGTAGCGCTTCACCCGCAGCAGCCCGCCCAGCGAGACCGTCTGCGTCCGGGTGAACGGCGCCAGCTCGATGACCCCGGCGATCAGCTCCGGCGCCGTGGCCGCGGCGATCGTGGCGGCGCCGCCGCTGATCGACTGCCCCATGATCACGGCCGGGCCACCGAGGTGACGCACGAGCGCGACCAGGTCACCGGCGATGTCGGTACGGCTGTAGCCGTCCCAGCCGGGGCTGGATTCCCCACAACCCCGGATGTCCAGGTTGGCGACCCGGTACCCGGCCGCGACCAGGGCCGGGGCGACGAAACGGTACGAGTGGCGGCTGTCACCCATGCCGTGGGCGAGGACCACCAGCGGTCCCTCACCGGTGACGTCGTAAGCGATCTTGTTCCCGGCGATGTCCAGGTACTCGGTCATGATCTTCTCCCGCGGCTGGCTAACGTTGTTACCTAAAAGCTACTGCCATTAGCCAACCGCGTCAAGGTCTTTGTGCGCCCGGAAATCGGTGGGCGGCGGGTGCCGGTGGGCATAGCGTCGCGGCATGGACCCGACCGGCGACGACTGGATACCCGCCTTCCGGGCGATCGCGGCGGCCGAGGCCGGCGAGGGCCGATTCGCCGGGGCCGTGCTGGTCGGCCGGGGCGACGAGAGGATCCTGGCCGAGGCGTACGGCCTGGCCGATCGTGAACAGGGAATTCCCCACACGGTGTCGGGTCGCTTCCGTAACGCGTCGCTCACCAAGATGTTCACCGCGGTGGCGGTCGGCCGGCTCATCCAGGCCGGGCTGGTGGATCCGGCGGCACCGGTGGGCACGTATCTGACCGACTATCCCAACCGGGACGTGGCCACCAAGGTCACCGTTCATCATCTGCTGACGCACACCGGCGGCACCGGGGACATCTTCGAGCCGGAGTACGCGGAACGCCGCCAGCAGATCCGCACCGTCACCGACTATCTGCGGCTGTTCGGCCGGCGGGACCCGCTGTTCGAGCCGGGCGCCTGGTTCGACTACAGCAACTATGGATTCATCCTGCTGGGCGCCGTGATCGAGCAGGTCAGCGGACAGAATTACTACGACTATGTCGACGACCACGTGTTCGCGCCGGCGGGGATGACCCGCAGCGGGGCGCTGCCGTACGACCGGCCGATAGCCGATCTGGCGGTCGGATACACGGCCGAGAGCGGGCAGCCGGCCCGCGACACCGACATGTTGCCCTACCGGGGATCGCCCGCGGGCGGCGGCTACACCACGGTCGAGGATCTGTGGCGGTTCGGCACCGCGCTGATCGGTCACCGGTTGCTCGACGCGCGGCACACCGCCCTGGTGACCACGGCGAAGCTGAACGCCGGCTGGAGCGGCCGGTGTGTCGCCTACGGCTTCCTCGACCGCACGGTCCACGGCATCCGTACGCTCGGTTGTGTCGGTGGATCGCCCGGCGCGAGCGGCGAACTGACCATCTTCCCCGGCTCCGGCCACGTCGTGGCCGTGCTGGCCAATCTGGACCCGCCCATCGCGTCGCAGGTCTCCGAGTTCATCTGCCACCGCCTGCCCGTCACCGCCCGGTAGCCGGCCGGCGGGTTGACCGGCCGGCCTCGACGCCGGTCAGGGGTGCTGGTCCGCCATGTCGGGAGTGAACCGCTCCACCCGGCCCCGGCCGTTGCCCTTGGCCCGGTAGAGAGCCAGGTCCGCGTGGTGCAGCAGGGCCGCGGCCTCCTGGTGCTGGTCGTCGAGGGTGGCGATGCCGATGGAGACGCCGATCGTGATCGTGCGGTCACCGATGACGAACGGGTCGGCCAGGTAGGTGCGGATGCGGTCGGCGACGGCACCCGCGTCGTCGGCGGTGCGCACCCCGCGGCACAGCACCACGAACTCGTCGCCGCCGAACCGGCCCACGTAGTCGTCCGGGCGGGTCGCGTCGACCAGGCGCAGAGCGACCTGCTTGAGCAGTTCGTCGCCGACGGCGTGCCCGTACGTGTCGTTGACCGGCTTGAAACCGTCCAGGTCCTGGAAGAGCGCGGCCAGGGCGCCGTCGGCCCCGG
>NZ_JBEZGQ010000768.1:0-4190 GCF_040650095.1 Actinoplanes sp. NPDC048791
CCGCCGCCGAACACCTGCGGGGCACCGGCATCGAGGCGGGGGAGCCGGTACGGACCCTGGCCGGTGGTCTCACCGCGGAGACCCCGGCCGGTGCGCTGGCCGTGCTGCGCCGGGCCCCGGGCCGTACGCTCGACGGCCGCGACCCGGTCGACCAGCAGTTCTGGGGCGACCGCCTGGGCGCGGTGCACAGCCGGCTGCAGGGCTTCCACCACCCGGGGCTGCGCCGCTGGAACCTGCTCGACCCGGAGGCGGCGCACCTGGCGATCGAGCCGTGGCTGCGCCCGGCGGTCACCGAGGCGGTCACCGCCATGACCCGGCTGACGGTCACCGACCGGCTCACGTACGGGGTGCTGCACGGCGACCCGGCCCCGGAGATCTTCCTGATCGACCCGGCGACCGGCCGCGCGGGCCTGCTCGACTGCGGCGCCAGCGGCACCGGCCCGCTGCTCTACGACGTGGCGGCGGCCGTGGTCTACGCCGGCGGCACCGACACCTCGGCCGAACTGCTCGACGGCTACCTCGCGGCCGGCCCGGTCGACGAGGGCGAACTGCACGCGGCGCTGCCGGTCCTGCTGCGGTTCCGCTGGGCGGTGCAGGCCGACTGGTCGGCGCAGCGACTCGTACGCGGCGACGACGGCAACGCCCGGGAGGCACTGGGCCGGGCGAGGCAGGCCCTGGCGGAGACCACCGGCGCGGCGTAGGCAAGGATGTCCGCGATGGCCTACAGGTATTTCTACGACTGCGAATTCATCGAGGACGGGCGCACTGTCGACCTGGTCTCGATCGGCATGGTGGACGAGTTCGGCCGCGAGTTCTACGCGGTCTCGACCGAGTTCGACGACTCCCGGGCGGTGCCCTGGGTGCGCCGCAACGTGCTCGACAAGCTGCCGTCCCCGGCCGACCCGGCGTGGCGGTCCCGCGAGCGCATCCGCGACGACCTGTACGCGTTCATGCGCGAGCCGGTCCAGGGCCGCGACGAGCAGATCGAGCTGTGGGCCTGGTACGCGGCGTACGACCACGTGGCCCTGGCCCAGCTCTGGGGGGCGATGCCGGCGCTGCCCCGGGAGATCCCCCGCTTCACCAAGGACCTGCGCCAGAAGTGGGACGACCTCGGCCGCCCGCCCCTGCCGACCGCCGCGGGCCGGCACGACGCCCTGGTGGACGCCAAGCACAACCTGGCCCGCTGGCGGGCGATGGGGGGCTGATCCCCCGTCCGTTTCGGGTCCCTCGCGCTGGGCACCTTTCCCTGCGTATCCGACAACGGTGAGGGGATTTGTGATGGCCGAGAAGACCGAGCAGGAGAAGCGGGACACGCTCAAGGGGCTGGTCAAGGACGCCCGGATCGGCATGCTCACCACCATGACCGCCGACGGGCGGCACGTCAGCCGGCCGATGGCCGTGCAGGACGTCGAGTTCGACGGCGACCTCTGGTTCTTCACCTACGCCGACTCCGACCTGGTCCAGCAGGTACGCACCCACCCGCAGGTCAACGTCTCGTTCAGCGACGACAAGCAGCACGCCTGGGTGTCCATCGCCGGCGCCGCCGAGCAGCTCACCGACCGGGCCAAGGCCGAGGAGCTGTGGAACCCGATGCTCAAGGCGTGGTTCCCGGACGGCCTGGAGACGCCGAACCTGACGCTGGTCAAGGTGCACGCCGACACGGCGGAGTACTGGGAGTCGGCGCACAGCTCGCGTGTCGTCACGCTCCTGGGCTACGCCAAGGCCGCGGTCACCGGGAAGACCCCTGACGCGGGGGAGAACGAAACCGTGCAGTTGTAGCGGGGCGCCTTGGTCCGGGCTGCGAGCGGCGACTACAGTGCGCTTGCGGCCCGCCCCATGACCCCGGCAGTGCAGCCGGACGACAGCTTTCTCCTCCGGAGGCGGGCATCTCGCGACCTGATCTCAGGGAGGACGAGCAATCATGCGTATCGGCGTGCTCACCGGCGGCGGAGACTGCCCCGGTCTGAACGCGGTGATCCGGGCGGTCGTCCGTAAGGGCGTCGCCACTTACGGACACGAGTTCGTCGGATTCCGCGACGGGTGGAAGGGCCCCCTGGAGGGCCTGACGAAGCCCCTCGGCATCGCCGAGGTCCGGGGTATCCTGCCGCGCGGCGGGACCATCCTGGGCTCTTCCCGCACCAACCCGTTCAAGATCGACGGCGGCGTGGAGCGGATCAAGGCCAACCTGGCCGAGCAGGGCGTCGACGCGCTCGTCGCGATCGGCGGCGAGGACACCCTCGGCGTCGCGACCAAGCTCAACGACCTGGGCGTGAACGTCGTCGGCGTGCCGAAGACGATCGACAACGACCTCAACGCCACGGACTACACCTTCGGCTTCGACACCGCGGTCAACATCGCGATGGAGGCCATCGACCGGCTGCACACCACCGCCGAGTCGCACCACCGCACCCTGGTGGTCGAGGTCATGGGCCGGCACGCCGGCTGGATCGCGCTGCACGCCGGCCTGGCCGGCGGGGCCAACGTGATCCTGCTGCCGGAGCGCAACTTCGACGTGGAGCAGGTGGCCACGTACGTGACCAAGCGCTTCCAGGTCGAGTACGCCCCGATCGTCGTGGTCGCCGAGGGCGCGCAGCCGCTCGAGGGCCAGATGAGCCTGCAGAGCCAGGAGAAGGACGCGTTCGGTCACGTCCGCCTCGGCGGCATCGGCCAGTGGCTGGCGCAGCAGCTGGAGGAGAAGACCGGCAAGGAGGCCCGTACGGTCGTCCTCGGTCACATCCAGCGCGGCGGCACGCCCACCGCGTTCGACCGGGTACTGGCGACCCGCTTCGGTCTCCAGGCGATCGACGCCGTCCACGAGGGTGATTTCGGTAAGATGATGGCGTTGCGTGGCACCGACATCGTCCGCGTCCCGCTCGCCGACGGCACCGGTGAGCTCAAGACCGTCCCGATCTCGCGGTACGACGAGGCCGAGGTCTTCTTCGGCAGCTGAGCCGGCGTTCTTTCACAAAAGGGGGCGACCGCCGGTCGCCCCCTTTTTCCTGTCCCGAAGGGGTCCGATGGGCAATCACATGATCGCGGTGATCGGTGCCGGCAAGCTCGGCGAGCTGGTGCTCTCCGGTCTGCTGCGGGCCGGCTGGCCGGCCAACCAGATCATCGCCACCACCCGGCGCCCGGAACGGGCCGCCGAGCTGGCCGAGCGGTACGGCATCCGGCCGACCCTGAACCTCACCGCTGTCACCCAGGCCGACGTGCTGCTGGTGGCGGTCAAGCCGCAGGACGCGGGCAAGCTGCTGGACGAGTTCGGCATGAAGATCCCGCCGGGCAAGCTGGTGGTGTCGCTGTGCGCGGGCCTGCCGACGAGCTTCTTCACCGAACGGCTGCCCGGCGGCATCCCGGTGGTGCGGGTCATGACCAACACCCCGGCGCTGGTCGACCAGGCGATGACGGTGATCTCCGCGGGCCCGTACGCGACGGACGAGCACCTCGCGCTGACCGAGGAGATCTTCCAGCCGCTGGGCAAGACGATGCGGGTGCCCGAGTCCCAGCAGGACGCCGTGACCGCGCTGTCCGGCTCCGGCCCGGCGTACTTCTACCTGCTGGTCGAGGCCATGATCGACGCCGGGATCCTGCTCGGGCTGCCGCGCCAGGTCGCGCACGAGCTGATCGTGCAGACCGCGATCGGCTCGGCGGTGATGCTGCGCGACTCCGGCGAGCACCCGGTGAAGCTGCGCGAGGCGGTGACCTCTCCGGCCGGCACGACCATCTCGGCGATCCGTGAGCTGGAGAAGCACGGTGTCCGTGCGGCGCTGCTCGCCGCCCTGGAGGCCGCGCGGGACCGGGCCCGGGAGATCGCGGCTCAGTCAGCCTGAGGCCCGGTCAGTACCAGATGGCGATGCGGGCGCCGTTGTTCTCCTCCGGCGGGCTGGGGTGGCTCTGCGCCGCCCCGGTCGCCATCCGGTGGGCGCTCCAGGCCACCGCGGCGGCGTCCAGGATGTCGTCGGGCGGGGCCTGCCCGGCCGGGCCGAGCTGGTCGGGCAGCACGATGCCGTGCTTGGCCAGCAACTGCCGGCGGCGGGCCTGACCGGTCCAGGTCTTCTTCGCGTACGCCAGGGGCTCGCCCGCCATCTGCCGGAACGACACCTCGGGGTGGGCCTCGAAGAGCAGCCCCGGGTGCCGTTCCCAGATCGCGTTGGCTTCGAGCAATTTCGGCCGCCGCGCGCGGTCTGGCA
>NZ_JBEZGQ010000769.1:0-4184 GCF_040650095.1 Actinoplanes sp. NPDC048791
GTCGAACACGTGCACCGCGTTGTCCTGGCCGCCGGCGGCGAGCACCGCACGGTCGCCGATCCGGCCGGCGGCGATCGTCGACACGGAACTGGAAAGCCCGCGGTACGGCCGGCCCAGCGGCTCACCGGTGACGGCGTCCCACGATCGGACGGTACGGCCGATCGGCACCGCCACCGCCGCGCGGTCGTCGATCCGGGTGAACACCACGTCGGCCGGGCGGTCGTGGGCTGTGGTGTGGGCCAGCGGGACCTCGGCGACCAGCGCGCCGGCATCGGGATCCCAGAGGCTGAGGCCGACACCGCTGTCCCGGCCACCCGCGACGAGGGCGAACACCCTGTGGCCGGCCACCTCGCCGGCCGCGATCCGGTCGGCGGACCGGTCCAGCCGGGCCACCGGAACGCCGGCTTCGACGTCCCACAGGCGCATGGGTCGCCCGCGCTGCAGGACGACGGCACGACCGGCGCCGCCCGTGGCACCGATGACGCTGTCGTCCGGTGATCCGCCGTAGAACGGGCTGCTGAACTCCCGTCCGGTCCGCGCGTCGAACAGGCGCAGCGCTCCCCCGGCGCCACCGAGAGCAACCGTGGGAGAGCCGTCGACCTCGCCCAGCGCCATCCGCGACATGCCGCCGTCCGTCAGCGCCGTGCGCCGGGTCCCCTGCGGTGAGTGCATCCACAGCGCGGACGAGCCGTCCCGGTCGACCGTGACCGCGAAGAAGCCGTCGGGGAGACTGCCCAGCGCCACCCGCGCGCATTCGCCGTCGTATCCGGCGAAGGCGTCCGGGAAGACCTGCTGCCCGGTCGCCAGATCCCACAGTGTCAGTGGTGACGCCGCCTTGCCGGAGCGGGCGGCGAGCAGCAGCGGCCGTCCGTGGACCGTCGCGACGTCGATCTCCTGAACGTCGTCGAAGGGCGGAGCCGTCGGCAGCGCGGCGCCGGTGGTCACGTCCCACAGGGAGACCTTGCAGGCGGCGTGGTGATCGAGGAAGGCGACCAGCAGCCGGCCGTCGTGGTCGACCGCCGCCATCCGGAAGACGGAACCGGAGAAGTCACAGCTGAACGGCTGCCCGTACGGCTCCCCGGTCAGCGCGTCGTACAGCCGCAGCGATCTGGCCGACTCCTGCGCCACGAGGAGATGCCGGCCCTTGAACTCCGTGAGACACCAGCCGTTGCGGCGGTCGTGCCGGACGATCAGCGCACCGGTCTGTACATCGTGGACCGCCAGGCCGGACCCGGCGACGATCACGACCGGCCGCCCGTCGAGCACGGTGAGGGAGATGCCGCGGGGTTTCAGCGGCAGCGGTACGCCGACCGGTGAACCCGTCACCGCGTCCCGGACGACGACGGTTCCGCTGGGCCGGCCCGCAGTCGCGACCAGGCCGCCCGCGCCGAGCGCCAGGGCGTCGTGCTGTTCACGGCGCAGTCCCGAGCGGTCCGGCAGCACCGCGCCGGTGGTCAGGTCGACCGCCCTGACGAAGCCGGGGTCGCCGTCGCCCGGGGCCGGCACCACCAGCACCGGGCGTCCCCCGGCCGTCACCATCGTCGCGGCCCGGGTCCCGTCGAGCAGGCCCCGCAGCAGGAGATGGGGCGCGGCGTCGGGATCCTCGGCCCATCCGGACTCCGCGGCGGGTGGTGTCGGGGCTTCCATCCGCGGCAGCCTAGTGGGCGGCACCCGTGGTGGGTGCCGCCCGGTCGTGGGCGATCGTGCGTTACTTGAGCCAGGGCAGGCGCTGCACCAGCGGCAGCCGGGCCCACATCTTGCCGAGGCCGAGGGTGTCACCGGCGGCAGTCAGAGCGAGCAGAGCGAGGACACCGGCGTAGATCAGGTGGTCGTCCATGAAGGGGTTGTTCTCCGGGGGCAGAACGGCGGTCCACATGAGAACCAGCAGCAGACTGCCCGCGGCGGCGGCCAGGCGCATGCCGATGCCGAGGATCAGGGCGATGCCGATGCCGGCCAGGCCCAGCATGAACAGCCAGTCAGCCCAGGCCGCACCGGCGATGCTGTGATAGACCCCCTCGAACGGACCCGCGACCGCCTTGCCCAGGAAACCCTTGGTCGGGCTACCGCCGTTGATCCACGCCCCCTTGTCAGGAGTGGCCAGGCCGAGGCCGAACAGCTTGTCGATGAACGCCCACAGGAACACCCAGCCCAGCGCCAGACGCAACCCGGCGAGAGTGAAACGGGTGGCCTTGCCGCGGCGGGTCTCGGTGAGGGCCGCAGCGCCGTCCCCGGCGGGGGCCATGGTGATGGGGTGCTGGACGGCGGTCATGGCGTCCACGTCCTTCCTCGGTTCGTTGGCTACACCCCTATTCCAGCCGCCATCGACGTCGGTGATCAGTGCCGCACTGCCGTACCTTCCGGGACCTTCGGCCCCTGGGGTGCCGGGCCGAGCAGGTACTGCCGCACGGTCGGGGTGAGCCAGGCGATCAGGTCGGCCCGTTCCATGGCGACCACCGGGGGCAGCTTGAGCACGTACCGGCACAGCGCCAGCCCGAGCACCTGGCTGGACACCAGCCCGGCCCGGGTGTGCGGCTGGTCCGGGGCGACCCGCTCGGCCAGCGGGCCCAGCTGGGCCGCGAAGATCTGCCGCATGCGCTCGGCGGCGGCCGGGTTGGTCACGCCGGCCCGCAGCAGCGCCATGAGCGTCTCGTCGCCCTCCCAGCGGTCCAGGAAGTGGCCGACGAGCAGGGCGGCGATCTCGTCCACCGGTACGCCGGACAGCTCCGGCAACCGCAGGTCGAACTCGGCCGCCGCGGCGAACAGGCGTTCCTTGTTGCCGTAGTAACGCATCACCATCGACGGGTCGATGGCCGCGTCCGCCGCGATGGCCCGGATGGTGGCCCGCTCGTACCCGTCGGCGGCGAACCGTTCCCGGGCCGCGCGCAGGATCGCCGCCCGGGTGCCGTCGGACCGCCGTGGTCGTTCTTCGCTCATGCCAACAAGTGTATGCCAACACATGTTGACCCGCGCGCCGAGGAGGGCTACCTTCGAGTCAACAGATGTTGGCAAACAAACGTTGGCAGGTGACTCCGATGCTTCCCGCAACCACCGATGTCCTGATCGTCGGCGCTGGTCCCGTGGGCCTGGCCTCGGCCGCCGCCCTCACCGGGGCCGGGGTCGACGTCACGGTCGTCGACCGCGCCGCGACCGCCGCCCACACCAGCCGGGCCGCCGTGGTGCACGCCCACACCCTCGAGGTGCTCGACCGGATCGGCGCGGCCGACCCCCTCGCGGCGGCCGGCATCCCGGCGCCGCGCTTCACCATCCGCGACCGCGACCGCACCCTGGTCCCGATCTCGTTCGTCGACCTGCCCACCCGTTTCCCGTACGCGCTGATGGTCCCGCAGTCGACCACCGAGGCCGTGCTGCACGACCGGCTGGTGGCCGCCGGTGGCCGGGTCCTGCGCGGCTACGAGGCCGTCGGCCTGTCCGGCGGCACGGTGACCTTCGCCAACGGCGAGAGCGTGACCGCCCGCTACGTGGTCGCCGCCGACGGCATGCACAGCACGATCCGCGAGCTGGCCGGCATCGGCTTCGGCGACCCGTCGTCCGGCGGCGAGTCGTTCACCCTGGCCGACGTGAAGGTCGACGGCGGGCCGCCCCGCGACGAGGTGGTGCTGTACTTCTCCGGCGCCGGCCTGCTCGTCTGGGCGCCGCTGCCCGACGGCACGGTCCGCCTGGTGGCCGCCGTCGACGACGCCCCCGAGCATCCCGACATCGCCTACGTGCAGGCCCTGCTGGACCACCGCGGACCGGCCCGCTCCCCCGCCCGGGTCGCCGACGTGGTCTGGGGCTCGCGGTTCCGCGTCCACCACCGCGTCGCGGACACCTTCCGGGCCGGCCCGGTCCTGCTGGCCGGCGACGCCGGCCACGTGCACAGCCCGGCCGGCGGCCA
Organism: Actinoplanes sp. NPDC048791; assembly: GCF_040650095.1. NCBI lineage: Bacteria > Bacillati > Actinomycetota > Actinomycetes > Micromonosporales > Micromonosporaceae > Actinoplanes > Actinoplanes sp. NPDC048791. The sequence continues at coordinate 3,896 of NZ_JBEZGQ010000769.1, forward strand.
GGGCATGAACCTCGGCCTCAAGGACGGCCTCGCGCTGGCCGACGCCCTCACCGAGGCGTTGCGGTCCGGCTCCGAGACACCCCTCGACCGGTACGCCGCCGAGCGCCGTCCCGTGGCCCAGGCCGTGGTCGGCTTCGCCTCGCAGCTGACCCGCCTGGCCACCGTGCCGGCACCGCTGCGCCCGGTCCGCAACGCGCTGCTGTCCACGCTCGCCCGGATCCCGGCGTTCCGCCGCCCGGCGCACCCGCAGCCCGGGCCCATCAGCAGGTTGGCGTCGAGCTTGGCGATC
>NZ_JBEZGQ010000770.1:0-4165 GCF_040650095.1 Actinoplanes sp. NPDC048791
CGGCGTACCGCCTCGCGCAGGGCGGCGGCCTCCTCGGCGGTGATCGTGTCCGGCCCCCGCCGCACCGGCGGCGCGATGGCCAGGATGTCCGCCCCGGCGAGCAGGTCGAAGGTGCCCGCCGCGGCGAAGGCCAGGTCGAACACCGGACCGGCGAAGACCTCCCGGTACGTGGACAGCCGGGCCGGCAACGCCTCCGCTGGCGGCAGCAGCACCGCCACGTTGGTCATGTTGGTCATCGCAACCACCGCAAGGGGACAGCCTCGGCCAGTGCCCGGTAGCCGGCCGGGTTGAAGTGCAGGTGGTCACCGGTGTCGTAGGCGGGCAGCAGCCGGCGCGGGGCGGCCGGGTCGCGGACCACCGCGTCGAAGTCGACGACAGCGTCGAAGCGCCCGCTGCGCCGGATCCACTCGTTGACCCCGGTACGGGTCTGCTCCCGCAACCCGCCCGGATCGTCGTAGCCCTCGTTGCCGCCGAACGGCGTGATCGTGGCCCCGTACACCTGGATGTCGCGGGCGTGGGCCCGGGTGACGATCTGGTCGTACGCGGCCCGCAGGTCGTCGCCCACCCGCTGTTGCGCCTCGGGGGTGGCTGCCGCCGTACCGATGTCGTTGACGCCCTCGAAGACGATCAGCGAGGCGACCCCGCCCAGCGCGAGCACGTCGCGGTCCAGCCGGGCGAGGGCGCTCGGCCCGAGGCCGTCCTGGAGCACCCGGTTGCCGCCGGCCGCCTGGTTGAGCACCGCGTGGGCGCCGCGCAGGCGGGCGGAGAGCTGGTCCGGCCACCGGTCGTTGCCGTCGGGGGTGGAGCCCCGGCCGTCGGTCAGGGAGTCGCCGAGCACCACGGTGGCCGTGCTGTCGCCCGGTGCGAGCACTTCGACCCCGCTGAGGAAGTACCAGTGCACGACGGGGGTGGCGCCGGGCAGGTCCGCGGCGTCGTGGTGGTCGCCGCGCAGCAGGTGCGAGGTGGTGCGGGAACCGGGGTGCGAGGTCACCGCCGTGCTCGCCTGACCGGTGGCCAGGTAGAGCGTGACGGTGAGCTCGCTACGGGCCGGCACGTCGAGATCGATGGGATCGGAGACCACCTGCGCGCCCACCGGGACGGACGCGTACGTCCGCCCGGAGAAGGTGACCGGCCGCAGGGTGCCCGGCTCGATCGCGGCCGAGCCGGGCCGGCCCCCGGCGGGCCGGGCGATCGAGACGGCCGTGATCGGCAGGACCGCGCCGCCGAAGGCGTTGGAGAACCTCAGCCGTACGGAGCTCCCGGCGATCGACGTGTGCACGGTCTGGCGCAGGGTGGTGTCCACGAGCACCGAGTCGGTGCCGGTGAACGGGGCCGGCGGCAGGTTGCCCGGCTCGGTGAGCTGCGGCATCGACACCCAGGTGTGCAGCCAGTCCCGGCGCGGACGGTGGCCGCGGGTCTGGACGGCGGTGGCCACGGAGACCGCCGCGGCGCCGCCGAGGCCCAGCAGTGACCGGCGGTTCATCGGGTCACCCGCTTGCTCTCGGGCGGGCCGAGGTAGCTGTACTTGACCCCGCCGGTGTCGATCTCGAGGCGCTGCACGATCACGGTCGGGTCCACCATCCAGAACTTGAGGGTGTGCACGCCCGCCGTGGCCACGGTGTGCGTCGTGGTGGTGCGGTTGACGTTGTCGGAGGTGTTGCGTTCCCACTGGCGGTTCATGGTCGTGTCATCGGCGCCGGTGGCCTTGGTGATGTTGACCGTCTGCGGCGGCTGGTCGTCCAGCGAGATCGCGTACTTGAGGCCGTCGGTCGGCAGGACGTTGTTGCGCGGCGACAGCACCGCGGTCACCTTGACGGGGCCGGTCGTCTTCAGGGTGGTCGTGTACTCCAGGCGGGCGCCGGTGCCGCCGAGCGGGGTCAGGCCGTTACCGGTCTTGCCGATCTCCGGCAGCAGCCGCCAGTCGCCCACCTTGCGGGTGTAGTGGTCGGCCTCCATCGCGACGTAGCCGTTGGCCTCCACGAAGCCGCGCGGGCGCAGCACCGGGTTGTCGATCGGCGCCTGCACGACGGTGGTGGCGCCGGCCCCGGTCACGGTGATCGGCACGGTGGTGGTGCCCTTCGGCGCGCGCCGCCAGTCCACCCGGACGGTGGCCCGGACCTGCCGGCCGACCCGGCCGGCGGCCGGCGTGACGTGCACCCACGGGACGGCCGGGGTGATCCGGTACGCGAACGGCGTCGTGCCCTTGTTGTAGACCTCGATGTACTGCTGCGGCTGCGCCTGGTACGGGCTGAACGCGGGCAACGTGACCGGGTCCCCGCCGTCGAGGTCCACACCCATCGCGGCCGCCGTGGGCACCTCGATGCGCTTGAGGTACGGGTAGATCTCGTCCGGCAGCGCCACGTTGTCCTTCTCCGGCTGCTGCCAGGGCGCGTTGGGACCGTACCGGGCCACGTTGCCGTAACCGATCTTGGGCTGGAGTTGCCAGTTCTTCCACTTCCCGCCGGCCAGCTCGTTGTTGTAGTACGCGTTCAGCGCCTGGTCCTCGGCGAACCGGGCCTCGGCGAGGTCGGCCAGCTCGTTGGTGGCGGCGCGGCCCTGTCCGGCGTACCGGATGTTGGTGAACTCGGCCCGGCGCAGCGCGTACAGGTTCGCGGTGGCCTTGACCTGGTAGTAGACCAGCTGGAAGTAGGCGTCCTGCCAGGCCGCGGGCACCCTGGCCTTGATCCGTTCGGCCCGGGCGCCGAGCGCCTGCCACTCGGCGGTGACCCGGTCCATCTCCCGGTAGTCGGTGAGGCTGAACGGGTTGCCCTCGTCGTCGTAGGTGATCACCTGGGTGGCCGGGTCGATGGTGATGCGCCGGTTGAGCAGCTCGGGCTTGCGGCGCGACTGCAGGTGGCCGTAGTCGCTGAGCACCTCGGCGATGTCACCGGCCAGGGCCGGGCCGAAGTTCTGGGCCGCGTACTGCCGCTCCCACTCCCCCAGCTTGTGCAGCGGCAGCGCGTCGGGGTTCCAGGCGTAGTCGAGGAAGAGCTGGGTGGGCTGCTCCTCGTTCTTCAGGTCGCCGACGTTGACCATCCAGAGCCGGTCGACCCCCGAGCGGTACGAGAGGTTGAGCTGCTCCCAGGTGTTGGTCAGGTTGACCGTGTCGGCCCACTTGTAGTTGCGGCCGCCACCGACGTAGTCGAAGTGGTAGTACATGCCGTAGCCGCCGCTGCGGGCCGGCAGCGAGGCGTCCGGCAGCTTACGCATGTTGCCCCAGTTGTCGTCGCAGAAGACGACGGTGACGTCGTCCGGCGGCCGGTAGCCGCGGTCCCAGTAGCGCTGCACCTCCTTGTAGAGGGTCTGCACCTGGGGAGCGCCGATCAGGCCGGTGTCGCGCAGGATCTGCCGCTGGGTGTCGATGATGGAGCTCATCAGGTCGATGCCGTCGCCGTCGGGCAGGCCGACGTCGCCGTTGCCGCGCATGCCGAGGGTGACGACACCCTCGATCTTGTCGCGGGCCATCCGCTCGGCCCCGTCCCGCCAGTACGCCTTGATCGCGTCGGGGTTGCGGCGGAAGCTCCACTCGCCCGTTCCGGCGGGGTGCCGGTTCCACTCCTCGATGCCGCGCATCATCGGCGCCTCGTGCGAGGTGCCCATCACCACGCCGTAGAACGACGCGGTGGCGTGGTTCTGCGGGTCGTCCTCGGCGAAGGCACGGCCCCAGACGGCCGGCCACAGGTAGTTGGCCTTCAGCCGCAGCATCGTCTCGAAGACCTTGGCGTAGTAGGCCGCGTTGAGCCCGTTCGGGAAGCCGGGCGCCTTGCCGGGCCCGAAGTAGCCCGGGGCCCAGGTGCCGGTGGCCGGGTTCTCGTCGTTGATGAAGAAGCCGCGGTACTTCACCGCGGGCGTGCCCTGGGTGTGCCGCCCGGGCAGCAGGTACACCGCGTCCTGGTGACGGACCGGGACGTCGTCGAAGAAGCGCCAGGGCGAGACGCCGAGGCGCTTGGACAGGTCGTAGGCGCCGTAGATGCTGCCGCGCTGGTCGCTGCCGGCGATCACGAACGCGCGCCGGACGCCCGGCAGCGGGTTCTCCACGATCTGCTCGACCGTGGTCTCCCACTTGCCGGCGACGCCGCGCACGTCGAGCTTGCCCGCGGCGATCAGCCGGTCGATCAGCGGGCTCTTGCCGATGGTGCCGACCAGCACCGGGTCGCGCCCGCCG